>JABHFC010000060.1 GCA_018676275.1 Gammaproteobacteria bacterium
CCCAGTAATGCTGACCTGCAGATGTTCTTCATAATTTTTCATCCATATGTTAAGAAGTTGCATGTAAGTATAGGTCTTATATAAGAAAAATATTGTGAGAAGAATCACAATATTTCCCTGACAGGTGTGACGTATAGCCCAATTCCAGAATAATTTGAGCGATTTCCAGCTAAATAAAAGCAGATGTTAGTAGCATTTTTAGTTAGTCCTGAGACAAACTTAGGCTATATGTTCCTTATTTCCAGTACCTCATATAGACAGAAATAATAAGCACCCCGTATTCTATTAATCAATTTCGGAGACCATGCCAATGAAACGCATAACAATTCTTGTTTTAAACCTGTGTCTTTTAAATTTTATCCCTGCAATTCAAGCTGAGACAACAGATCTGCGTGAAAGAACCTTAATTTCTTCGGGATCCAAATGGGAAGATCTGGCTGCATATTCGCGGGCAGTGGTTGATGGAGACTGGATCTTTATATCAGGCACTGCCGGTATTAATCCAAAAGATGGCTCGATGTCAGATAATTTTGATGACCAAATGGACCAGATTTTCAAGATTCTCGAATCTACACTTGCCGAAGCCGGCGCCACTCTCAAGGACCTGGTTCGCGTCAGATGTTATATCGTAGACAGAAAATACGTGCTTCCCATGTCAAATAAACTTCATCAATACCTGGATGATGTTCGCCCAGCCAGTCTGGCAATTGTGACGCAATTACCTATTGAAGGTGCGCTGATTGAAATAGAAGCCACGGCACGTAAAAGGAAGTAACAGAGCTATTGCAGATTACCTTGCAGTGGAGCCTTTGCAATTCACTCATCACGTATTAGATCGTAATGACAAAAAACTTTTGTTTTTCTTGGGCTTAGGTAATATTTTGTAATCTGAGATATGGCGCTCCCGGAGGGACTCGAACCCCCAACCCTCGGGTTCGAAGCCCGATACTCTATCCAATTGAGCTACGGAAGCGGAATAGCTGCATGTATGCAAGAGGCAGAATTATACAGACATTTTAGCTGATTGGCTCGTTGAATAATTGATATTGGTCGAACCCAAATCCGAAAAAAACTACCCGCTGCTGCTTCCTTAATCCGCAAAAAACCTTTGAAATAATGTATTATCAGCTCCGCTGTTAAACAGCAAACATATTGTCGTGTAGAGACAGATAATAATTGACAGGATTTAGTTTAATGAACGAACGAGTCGAAACTCATGGTTTGAAAATTACCAAATCACTATATGATTTGGTCGGTGAAGAAATCGCACCGGGTACAGCTGTTGACCCGGACCTGTTCTGGAAAGAACTTGCCAGTATTATAAATGACCTTGCTCCGAAGAACCGGGCATTACTGGATAAACGCGATCAGTTACAAACACAAATTAATCAATGGCACCTGGCAAGAAAAGATCAGAATATTGATCTTCAGGAATACAAATCTTTCCTTTCCGATATAGGCTACCTCGCAACAGAAGGCGAAGCCTACCGCGTCAGTGTTGCCAAAACTGACGATGAAATTACCAAAATTGCCGGTCCACAACTGGTCGTACCGGTGGATAACTCCCGTTACGCTCTAAACGCTGCCAATGCACGCTGGGGCAGCCTTTACGACGCACTCTATGGCACTGACATCATTCTTGAAGCTGATGGCTGTAAACGTACCAAAAAATATAACCCGGTTCGTGGTATGCAGGTTATTCGTTATGCCCGTAAGCTACTCGATCGCGCAGCGCCAATGGCAGTAGGTAGTCACAGTTACGTAGTAAAGTACAAAGTCGATTCCGGTCGATTAGTCGGTGTGATGGGAGATGGGACTGAAACTGGTCTGGGTAAGCGTGAACGTTTTGCCGGTTATACCGGTGATCCTGATTCACCAAGCAGTATCTTGTTGGAACACAATAAATTACATATTGAGATTCGTATCGGTGAAGGTTTTTATATAGGTAGAGGTGACCTTGCCGGTGTCTATGACATCCAGTTGGAATCTGCGGTCAGCACCATCATGGATTGCGAAGATTCAGTTGCCGCGGTTGATTCATCAGACAAAGTTCGCGTTTACAAGAACTGGTTAGGCCTGATGAAAGGTGACCTGACCCGTTCTGTCATCAAGGATGGTAAATCCATAGAACGTAAACTCGAAGACGATCGCGAATTCATTGGTCCCGATGGCAAACCATTTAAACTGCACGGTCGTTCGCTTATGTTGTTACGCAACGTTGGTATGCATATGTATACCGACGCAGTCACCACTGCCGACGATAAGGAAATACCGGAAGGTTTCCTGGATGCCATGGTCACCGTGCTCGCGGCGAAACATGATCTGTTGGGCAATAGCCCCTATAAAAACAGTCGCAGTGGTTCCATTCATATAGTTAAACCAAAAATGCATGGCCCCGAAGAAGTCGCAGCGACCGTTGAGTTGTTTGCACGGGTTGAAAAAGCACTTGGACTGGATCCACTGACAATTAAAATTGGCATCATGGATGAAGAGCGCCGTACCACAGTCAATTTAAAAGAATGTATTCGTGCTGCGGAAAATCGTGTCATCTTTATTAATACCGGCTTTCTCGATCGTACCGCCGATGAAATTCATACCAGCATGGAAGCCGGCCCCATGTTACCTAAAGCTGACTTGAAAAAAGCCACCTGGTTACTGGCCTATGAAGACTGGAATGTTGATATTGGACTCGAAGTGGGTCTGCCGCGCAGAGCCCAAATCGGCAAAGGTATGTGGGCAGAGCCAGACAACATGACGGCAATGATGGATGCCAAGATTAATCACCCACGAGCCGGTGCTACCTGTGCCTGGGTACCCTCACCTACTGCGGCAACTCTGCACGCGATTCATTATCATCGAGTCAACCTGGGCACTCGCCAACGTGAATTAATAAGTATGCAACGTGCAAGTCTCGATGACATACTGACAGTTCCATTACTCGGTAATCGTACACTTAGCGATGCTGAGATACGCATTGAACTGGAAAACAATGCACAGGGAATTCTTGGTTATGTCGTGCGCTGGATTCAACAAGGTGTTGGCTGCTCCAAGGTACTGGATATTCATAACACGGCGTTAATGGAAGATCGAGCAACCTTACGGATTTCAAGCCAGCATATCGCGAACTGGTTACATCACGATCTTGTTACTAAAGAAAAAGTCACTAAAGTGTTCAAAAAGATGGCTGCCATTGTTGATCATCAAAACGCCGATGACCCTGATTATATTGATATGTATCCCGACTTCGATGACAGTGTCGCTTTTCAGGCTGCGCTGGACCTGGTTTTCACTGGTTGTGACGAGGCCAACGGTTACACCGAACCCGTTTTGCATAAACGCCGACGTGAATTCAAGCAGAGTACTGAATAAACGATAGAAGTAAACCAGATGATGCCAAATTTGTTGAGTTATTATGGGAAGTAATTTCTATCAGCAAATTGAGGCCGTCAGTGATTCCCATCCACCGGTAGAGTTATGGGATCCGCCTTTATCAGGTGAAATGGATTGTCTGATAAAGCGAGATGGAAGCTGGTGGATTGATGGAAGCAAATTGGAAAATGATCGTTTGCTCAGATTATTTTCAACCGTACTCAAACGCGAAGAGAATAATTACTACCTGATCACTCCTGTTGAAAAATGGCAGATACAGGTTGAAGATCTGCCATTCATGGTAGTCGAAATAGAAGTTACAAATAAGGGAACAAGTGAGCAAAGTATTAATGTGCGAACCAATGTTGGTGACCGTATAACAATCGATAATGAGCATCCTGTAAATACCAGTCCAATTGATGGACAGCAGGATAAACAGCTAATTCCCTATGTCCAGATACGCTCCAGACTGATGGCACGTTTCAATCGCTCCACTTACCTTGAAATCGCTGATTTACTACAAGCTTTGCCAGATACAAATCAGTATTCACTTCTAAGCGCAAACACGAAGTTCAGTCTGTCTTTCTGATCTCTGCTACAACCAGCTGCTACAACCAGCTGCTAAAAGCTGTTCTCAGTCCTTAATTAAACTCTCTATTCCCACAGGCGATCTCGCCTGAAAAGCAGTAATAGTCCCGTTTTCACAGGCTAAAAAAATATTTTTCATTTTTCTGCATCCAAATCGCGATGTGTCTGCATCTAATAGAGAGGCTGTGGTAATAGAG
>JABHFC010000008.1 GCA_018676275.1 Gammaproteobacteria bacterium
AAAATGAAAAATTATATAGCCATCTGCTTAAAACAAATTGTCCGGTAACAGGTCAACCTGACTGGGGTAGTATTTTTATTGAATACACCGGTAAATCAATTGAACCGAGCAGCCTCTTGAAATATATAGTCTCTTATCGGGGGGAATGTGACTTTCATGAGCAATGCGTCGAGAATATATTTCTGGATATTTTGAAAATATGCGAACCAGCTGAATTGACTATTTATGCGCGCTATCTCAGACGGGGCGGATTAGATATTAACCCATATCGTAGTACCAATAGAGCTGTACCTAATAATTTCCGATTAAACCGACAATAAGATCAACTCCAAAAATTAATAGCAGATATCTACGATGGAAAAAATATTTATAAACGCACAGGAACTACTGGAAGACTCCTTTAAGTTAGCCTCTAATATTTATGACAGTGGTTTCAGACCACATTTTATTGTTGGTATCTGGAGAGGAGGAACACCTGTTGGGATCGCGGTTCAGGAATACCTTGAATATAGAGGTGTTGAAACTGATCACATTGCTATTCGCACTTCTTCCTACCTGGGCATTGATCAACAATCGAAAGAAATTCGTGTGCATGGATTGCACTATATTATAGAAAACGTCAATGCAGATGATTCCCTGCTGATTGTTGATGATGTATTCGATTCAGGTCGTAGTATTAAGGCAGTGCTTGATGATTTGTCGGAAAAAACCCGAAAAAATATGCCTCATACTGTCAAAATCGCCTGTCCCTGGTATAAACCTGGAAAAAACACGACAGATATTGAGCCGGATTACTACATTCATGAAACAGACGAGTGGCTGGTTTTTCCACATGAAATAAATGGATTAAGCCCTGAAGAGATAAAGAAAGGAAAACCCTTGTTGGCAAAATACCTGGATTGAATATATCCAGAGGTGTTAAATTATTTAAATTTTTAAAAATATTATTGAGTTTAAATATTCTGAATTTTTATAATAACTTATTCTGATGAAAAACGAACTTTACACTTCAAACCGAGCGGAATTATATTTTTAGGATTAGGTAATGTCAGTCTAACACCAAATGTTCCACTTGCTGCATCAATAGCCTGATCCACAACTACCACCTCGGCCTTATAGACTCCGCCAATTGGTGCTTCAAGAGCAACATCAGCAATCATCTTGTTTTTGACGGTGCCAAACAACTCTTTCGGTAATACTGCTTCCACATAAAGTGGATCAAGACTGGCAATTTTTAATATAGGATCTTCACCAACATATTCACCCGGGTCCATCAAACGTTGTAGAATAATACCGTTAATAGGACTGGTAATATTTTTTTGTTGAAGACGCATTTGGGCAGCGGCGAGTTCCAGTCTGGACATCTCACTGCGTAATTCAATCTCATCTTTTTCCTGTTCAGAAATTAATTCTTGCTCAAATAACTCCTGATTTCGCAATGCCGTTATTTTTCCAAACTCTACCTGTGCCCGGTTAAGATCAACCATAGCCTGTTCGACCTCTGAACGAAGCTGAACAACTACCTTTCCTTTTCGAACCTTGTCACCTCTTTTTACTTTAACTCTGGCAATTACTCCTGGTACCGGACTACTCAAATCTACAACCATATGTGCTTCAAGGAGACAATGCCGGGTTGTCCAGTCTGTATCGTCGTACTGTACTTCATCATCTGCTGAAGAGGACAGGGATGCCGTTAATAATGTGACAACCAAAAACATATAAATTCCGTACTTGTTCATTAAGATATCTCGCTATTCGGATAATCCGGAAATGGATAGTAATTCGCCCTGCTGTAGGTCATGTTTTTGTGTCGCCTTACGCTCCAGATAACTACGTCGCTCACGCCTTTTCTGTTCCCACCATAGAGCAATAAGTGCGACCTGACGACCGGCATTCTGCTCAACACCCAGAGTCAGCGCAAGCCTGGCTAGCAGTTTAGCGAAAGTTGTGGAAAAATCGGCATCATCAAGACTTAATATTTGTTCAAAACTACCGGGATCACCCTGACGCGCACAGCGACCAGCCAATTGGCGGTCCACTCTGGCAGCATCGTAACGTTCACTTAAAATCACATGTAATCCTCCATTTTCTCTGACGTGATCCGCCAGTTTGATATCGGTGCCTCTGCCAGCCATGCTGGTCGCCACTGTTACCTTTTTGCTATTTCCGGCCAGAGCAACTACCTCTGCTTCTTCTTTATCCTGTTTTGCGTTGAGAACCTGAAACTTCAATCCAGTCTGGCTAAGAATATTACTGCCCTTCTCTGAGGCCGCCACTGATCCTGTTCCCACCAGAACCGCTCTGCCTTTGTCGGTCAGCTCTTTGATACGTGCGCTAATTGCATCCCATT
>JABHFC010000061.1 GCA_018676275.1 Gammaproteobacteria bacterium
CAGAATCATAAGTTTCGGGTTAAGTTAAAACCCCGTAAGGGCCGTCCGACTGCTATTGAACACGCGGCTTTCGGCGTGGCGATTAATGGTGTGCCTTTTGATCCTGCCACCGCGGAGTACTGGAATAGAGATCGTGGTTCGAAGTGGAATTACGATGCAATTAATGGCGGCATTAACCTTGGCCTCGATCAGAACAATGCTCATGTACAGCCGAATGGTGCTTATCATTACCATGGTATTCCAGTGGGTTTGATGGAGCGCTTTGATCAATACAGTAAACCGGTGTTACTTGGTTATGCGGCGGATGGTTTCCCTATTTATGGTCCTTATGGTTACGAAGATCCTAATGACAGGAGTAGTAAGTTAATTAACCTGTTTCCCAGTTACAGGGTGAAGGAAGGTAATCGGCAAAGCGGGCCGCGGGCCAAGTTTGATGGGACTTATACGGCGGACTATGAATATGTGAAAGATCTCGGGGATCTGGATAAGTGTAATGGGCGGCACGGCGTCACTGAGGAATACCAGCAAGGGACATATCATTATGTGATCACCGATAGCTATCCTTTTATTCCCCGTTGCTGGATGGGTAAAGCCGACAAGTCTTTTCAGAAACGCCCCGGTGTTAATAGAGGTCCGGACCGGTCAGGTAAAGGCACAGGTATGCCAAAGAAGGAAAATAAAGCACCGAAAATAGACATGCGGAAATACGGTGTTGCTGCAAGGGATCCGAGAAGTGCCTGTGATGGTCGGCGTGCGGGAAATTTTTGTTCTTTTCGGGGGCGGGATTTGGTGACGGTTCAGGGAACCTGTCGGGGTGTGGGAGCGCAATTGATTTGTCAGAGGATTGATAGGTAGTTGTTGTTTCGCCTTTGGCGAATGTTGTTTTAATGGATTCCCGTCTGCACGGGAATGACGGGTGAGGAGCATACATGAATCGGTTTTGTCTTTTTGTTTCTTTGTTCTTTAGCTTTTGTTGGGCGAACAGCCTGGCGGCGTTTGAGCTTAATGTTTTTAGTAAAGAAGCTGATCGGCAGTTTATTGATAAGACCATTACGGCTTTCATGCAGAAGTATGATATTCCGGGTTTGTCTATTGCGATTTCAAAAGGTGATGAGTTTATCCAAGCCTGTAACTTCAGTCGCCATTATGAAACTGGTGGAGGAAGGTAAACTTTCTCTGGATGACAGGGTTTTTGGTCCGGGTGCTTTGTTGTCCATCCCCTTCCCTGCATCGAACAAGTATGTTTCGCAAATCACTGTAGAGCATTTGCTAAGGCATAGCGCTGCGCCTGAATGGACAAATGATGCCAATGGCCCGATGTTTCTTCAAACTCAATTATCTAAAAAGGCTTTGGTACTTTGGGTGCTGAAAAATAGAACTCTTAAACATGCGCCGGGTTCACGGTATGCCTATTCAAATTTTGCTTATTGTATTTTGGGCCTGGTGATTGAGAAGATCAGCGGTCTCAGTTACGAGAACTATGTAAAGCAAACAATATTACTTCCGGCAAAGGCTAATTCATTTACGGTAGCCAGTGATAAGCGCGGAGCTTCACCCCTGGAAGTAACTTACTATCCACATGGGGACTGGGATCCTTACAATCTTCCGCTTCGTCGTATGGATGCTCATGGTGGCTGGATAGCTAATGCAATAGATGTTGTAAAGTTTATTCAACACACGGATGCTTACCCTTCACCTGCTGATTTGATCTCTGCTGAATCGATCAAGACAATGACGACACCCTCTCCCTTAAATAATAATTATGCGATGGGCTGGAATGTTAACCAGAGCAATAACTGGTGGCATACCGGCGAGTTACCGGGGACAGCAGCAATACTGGTACGTACGAATCACGGCTTTAACTGGGCAGTACTGACGAACAAGACCAGCGATGATAAGGCTTTTTATGCTGAGCTGGATGCATTGACCTGGAAATTATTGAAGGAGGTTAAAGACTCTCTTTAATTTGTTATGGCTAAGAGGATTCTAAAATGGTGGTTTGGTTTGTTTATCTCAATCCCATTGTTGGTCTTATTTCTGCCACTTATATATGTGGCCGTATTGGCTCTCGCTTTTATCTTGCCGCCGGCATTGTTCATAGTCACTTTGTTTGAAGATCGTGAAGAATACAAGATTCGAAATCTGAAACAGGCCATTACTAACTATTTCCTGTTACTCATTGTCTTACCCCTGGGCTTGCTAGCCTTCGCAGCACCTATTCATTCAGTAATACTGGCCACAGTCAGTTTTTTTCCAACTGCATCAATCAAGTTTTATGAATTTCACTCGCCTTTTTACGAATTATTTATTCCCATATTTGGTGATCTGTTTCCCTATTGGCTAAATTATTACTGGGGAATTTACGGTATGATTTTCATATTTACAATGGCGCTGATGGATAGTATTCGTCGCAACATGCTGGTAAGACAGATTGAAATACTGCCAACATCGAAAATACATGCGGCCGCTATTGGCCTGATAGAACTTAAAGGTAAGGCCTGGCATGTCAATGCCAAGCCAGCTGATGATCTTGTGCCTATTATTCGGCGATGGGTGGATTCAAGTGATGACGGTTATTCCATTCAAACCAGCGCGCATCGGTTTTATCTTGATGATGGTACCGGCCGGGTGCTGGTCGATCCAAAGGACTGTCATGTCAGTTCAGACGATAGTCATTTTGAAGTCAAACTACACCATGCTGTGCTGAAAACCGAGAAGGTTGCTCATAATGACTTTAGAGAGAGCCGCCTGATGCACGGTGATGAGGTTTATGTACTGGGAAACCTGCAGATTATTGATAAGGAATACAGGAAAAGCTTTCCTGATGATACGGTTATTATCAAACCACAAAAATCCTCACTGCTGCATCCCAGTTTTTATGATTTACTTTTTATCAGTAATACCAGTGAAGAAGAATTGTTGGCTTTATTCAAAAAATCGATTAATCGTGGCTGGGTGACTGTATTCATCATAATGCTTATCACGGCATGGATGTCGATTTTTGCCTGGAGCAATATTGCACAACTGGAAAACAATGAACTGGACGCCGCGCCCGCACTGTTTCGTTTGCTATCGCCACCGACGACCCTGGAACGACAATATACTATTGAAGATCTGGGTATTAACTCAAACCTGCAATGGCTAAATCATCTGGAGCAAGGTCATGCGGTATCTGATGACATCGTCTATGGCTTTCAAGAACAGGGACTGGAATCGCTGGCGATACCTGTCTTATTGAAACAAGCCAGAAATATTGACGACGATAATTTCGCTGTGGCCAATCACTGGTTGGAAAAACTCCATGTAAGGCCAGCGGATCAATGGGGTATCGAATTCTTTAACAAAAAATACAAAAACAAGAAGGAAACGCTTGTACTACGTGTCCTGTTAAAATTCGATGGACACAGTTTGTATGCATCCTATCGTGCCAAATTTGATCGAAAAAAGTCATCGAAGTTTGAGCTGTTAAGGCGCTACGTGGTGTTTGAATTTACGAATAAGGAAACAGGTATAGTTAAAACAAGAAAATTAGCCGCTAAAGAAAGCTGGAATGCGGTAGACGATGTTGAAGTGTTTGAATTCTTTTTGCCCGGTGAATACAGTTTTAATATGTATGCTGAAAGTGAATACCGGGGAGGAGCAAAGGATAAGGGAAGTCGTATGCGTAAGGCTTTTGATGTGAGCTTATATTAAGTGACAAAGGTACGCGTTTGTATTGTCACGGGATTTTTATAGGAGTAAAGTTATTACCGTTTTATAGGGAAATGAATAGTTTAAAGGAACTTAACTATGCCACCAAAAGTAAGGGAATTAATTACCAGATTGGAAAGAGCAGGATTCGTAAATCGAGGCGGTAAAGGTAGTCATCGTAATTTTGTTCATCAAGATATCAATAAACCCGTTACCATTTCTGGAAAACCGGGCGATGATGCAAAGAAATATCAGGTGCGAGCTGTAAAGGAAGTAATAAGGGAGCTAATAAAATGAAAGAAAGTGCAAATTACGTGAAAATTGTTGAGTGGTCTTCAGAAGATGAATGCTATATCGGAAGCGCACCTGGTTTTATCTATGGCGGCTGTCATGGAAAAGATGAGACCAAAGTGTTTGAAGAACTTTGTCAGATTGTTGAAGAGTCAATCGAAATTTACAAAAATGAAGGAAAAGCACTGCCTCCTCCAACCGCCGGCAAAGATTTTGTGAACAAATTACAACTTGTGGTCTAACCATTCGCTGTACTCTTTTCACGCCCACAGATGGATATTGCTCATCTTGAAGCTTATATCCCATGAGCACTACACCCGCACAAGCCTTAGAATGACGAATTTTTAACTTTGGAAAACATATGACTAGAGCTTATAACTTCTGTGCGGGTCCGGCGGCGATTCCGGAACCTGTATTGCAGAAGGCAAAAGAAGAATTACTGAACTGGGGCGAGATTGGCGCATCGATCATGGAGATGAGTCATCGTAGTGAGGCCTTCCTGCAAATTGCTGCCGATGCTGAACAGGATTTGCGTGATGTCATGCATATCCCGGATAACTACAAGGTCCTGTTCCTGCAAGGTGGTGCCAGTACGCAATTTGCCACTATACCGATGAACCTGTTACGCGGTAAGAGCAGTGCTGATTATGTGCGCACCGGGATCTGGTCGAACAAGGCGGTCGGGCAGGCCGAGTCTTTTTGTAAAGTGAATCTTGCCGCCGATACGATGGACAAGGGTTATAACTACATACCCGAATTTGAAAGTTGGAATCTCGATCCCGACGCTGCTTATTTACATTACGCGCCGAATGAAACTATCGGTGGGGTGGAATTTAACTTCGTCCCCGAAACTGGTGATGTACCTATCGTTGCTGATATGTCTTCGAACATTCTCTCGCGACCTGTTGATGTATCGCAATTCGGTATTATCTATGCCGGTGCACAAAAGAACATCGGGCCCTCAGGTATTACTATCGTTATTGTGCGTGATGACCTGCTCGGTAATGCGCTACCAATCACGCCGGCAACTTTTGATTATAAAGTCCAGGCCGACAACGACTCACTTTATAACACGCCACCGACTTTTGCCTGGTATATGACCGGGCTGGTATTCAAATGGTTAAAAGAACAGGGTGGACCGGAAGCGATGGCAGTGGTTAATGAACGCAAGGCAAAGAAGCTTTATGCAGCTATCGATAAAACTGAATTCTATCTGAATGATGTAAAAGCGGATTGTCGTTCATGGATGAATATCCCTTTTCAATTACACGATAAAGGCATGGATGATGTGTTTGTCTCAGAAGCGGGAGAGGAAGGACTGTTAAACCTGAATGGCTGGCGTACTGTCGGCGGTATGCGAGCGAGTATTTATAATGCTGTGCCGGAAGCGGCAGTGGATGCCCTGGTTGCCTTTATGGATGAGTTTGAAAAGAAGCATGGATGAAAAGTCGCCTGACGGCGTTTTTTTTAACTGGATTCCCGCCGGAGTTTATACCCGGAGGGGTGCGGGAATGACGGGTAAGTGTGTTGAATGAGCAAGCTACTTTATTTTGCCTACGGTTCTAATCTTCATCCGCACTGGTTACAGAGTCGCACGCCTTCTGCTGAAATACTTGGCACGGTGATTTGCCCGAATCTGAACCTGCATTTTCATAAGGGTGGAGTAGATGACTCCGGCAAATGCAATATTGTCAGGTCCGAATCAGCTGATGATGTGGTTCATGGTGCGGTTTACCAGTTTGATGCGCATGAAAAGGAAGTACTGGATATCGCTGAATATGGCTATCACGAGGAAAGCCTGGACCTGGGTGAGTTTAAAAATGTGCTTGTCTATATTGCCAAAGAAGGGATTGATGATGATTTGTCACCCTACTCCTGGTACCAGGACATTGTCATTGCCGGTGCCCGGTATCATGGTTTCCCGCAGCACTACATTGCTCATATCCAATCTTTCACGGCTGTTACTGATCCCGATCAGGAAAGAGAAACACGCCATCGTTCTATTGTCTGGCCGGGTCGATAATAAAGTAAAAGCGCTGGATCGGTATCCGGCAGTCTTCGCTTTCGTTTTAACTATTAACTATTAACTATCGGGCTCTGCACCATAATTAGGATGTATTTTTGATTTGAATCAAAATTTAACTCGAATCGACGTGTTTTATTAGGTCATCAGCAATTGAAAACCGGGTGGCTGACCCAATATCAGTAGTGTAGAGCAGTAATTTGATTATTAAACACATGAGTGAATGAGGAGGATGACCGTGACTGAAGATACTCCAGTGGTAAAGGCAACGGAAACAGCGCCGAAAGACGGCAAGACAGCAGAAGCCAAACCGGCGGTCGCAAAGACCAGTACCAAAAAGAAACCTGTTGCTAAAAAGCGTGTAGCGAAAAAACCTGTCACCAGAAAGAAGCCTGCGGCGAAGAAGCCCGGCAGCAAAAAGAAGCCTGTGGCGAAAAAGAAAACCACAAAGTCGCAAAATTCTCCAAAAGCGAAACGTAAGACAGCAGACAAAAGTCGTCAACAACTTGTCGATAAGCTGAAGAAGGATCTGAAAGAAGCCAAAGAGACAGTGAAGGTGGCCAAGGCTGCGGCTAAAGATGAAATTAGCATACTGAAAGACCTTCTGAATGCGGCCTTGAAGCGGGAAAAAGAACTGATGAAAATCAGCGAACGTAAAGCGAAGAAAATGCTTGCCGCTGGCGAGCGCTGGGAAAAGAAACAGGTCGCGAAGATTATAAAAGCAGCAAAAATTGCTCGAAAGCTGGTGTAACAGGTTCTCCCTTTAAAACGGCTTGAAGTGCTTTCAATGGAAGTGCTTCAGGCCTTTTTTTATGTCTAAAAGCGATGGGTCCAGGTCAGGTGGGCAAATAAATCCAGCTCAGTGCTTTTATAGGAGCCACCCTCACCCTGCCAGTCATGATTGAGAGTTATATTTAGTTCACTTCCCGGTTCAATGATCCAGCGTACCCTGCTTTGCAGTGTCATTACGTGAGTTTCTGATTCCTGTTGCAGACGGTTGGACCAGGACAAGGTAGGTGTGAAATTGACATTTAGCAGGGCACGATTTATCTCGAATTCGAAGTCTCCCTGGGGCAGGTTCACATCAAAAACCTGGTGGATGAGGACTATAAAAAAATGTTTATTGGGTCGCCATTTTACTACTGCAGTAACATCGGCAATAGATCCGTTAAAAAACTGACCGACTTTTGATTTTAGCTCAATAGCCACTGGCCGATGGTCGGCTGTGGTTAATCTTGTCCAGGCATTGTAAAAATCGTAAGTGCCAACGGGTATACTTATGCCTGGTTGTATTTCAAAGGGCACGTTTAATTTCTCATGATTCCAGTTACCCCATGCAGTGATTTGATCACCTGCATGGTTTTCAATTTCAAAAAAACTGGCCCAGACATGAGCGCTCTGCAGTTCATTATCAGTATTGGTAGTAAAACCTGTTTCAACAGTCCAGTCCATTGTACGAATAAAACTATGTCCCTCTGGCCTGACTCGGCGGCGTATTTCGCCTGAGTAGTCCCTGATACCTGTCCGGTTAACAAAGCCAAGAGCCGGGTTAAAGTTTTCCTGTATTTCCCGAAAACTGGCTTTACCATTCCATGAATCATTAGGAAATTCGACGCTCAAACCATAGGCCATTTCATTACCATTAATATCTTCACTAAAGGATTTCATTGCAAAAGCATCGGCGACAAATGACTGGGAGCCAAATACCTTGCTGTTTCGGTAATGATAATCAACACCGGCAACACCGTTATCTTCACCGGATGTCGGGTTACCATAGGTCAACATGGTGCCGATCCGGGATTCTTCCTGAACATCCATTGTGAATCTGCCAACAGAGAGATTTTTTGAAGCAATCCCCTGCCCGGATCCCATTTGCGTACTTAACAGACCCATCGCATAAGGTCCGACGCGTCCGCTGAGTTTTGCGCCTACATCCAGATCAAGCGGCTCTGGGTTTTCCCGGTCAAATGGCAGGCCAATACGACGTGTGAAAAAAGGTATGCCATTAGTTTCACTAAGACCGCCGAATTGAAAAATATCAGCATCGCGAATAAAAAAATCACGTTGTTCCGGGAAAAATAAATTGAATCGTGTCAGATTTGTCTTGATGTCATCGACATTGGATGGTGAAAAATCCGGATTGATAATCAGAGAGGCATTTAAAGAAGGCCGTACTTTGTAAACGGCTTCTACACCGGGTTTGATTGTGAAATCTTTGTCATCACTATTAAATGCACGTCGATAGCGACTCGCCATCTGCGGTTTAATATCCAGACCTTTTCCCTGGGTCAGGTTTTCCAGACCCATCAAATCACCATAATTTACAACGTAGATAAAATCTGTATCTTTGTTATAGCTGGCCCAGTAAGAACGTTCGCTGCGTCTGCGTATATAACGTTCCAAATCCAGACCCCATACCTCGCTGTCCGGATTCATCGACAGAGTTTTAAACGGAATCGCAAACTCTGCGGTCCAGCCTTTTTCGTCCCGGCTAGCCGCTGCATACCAGATACCATCCCATTCCTGATTGAAGTTACTATTATCTTCGATGCGTGCATCTGATTTTGTACCAAGTGGATTGATATAAAAAACAAAGGCGTTTCGACGATCCAGCATTGAATCGATTGCAATGACAAAGAGATCGTCAGTTTGCATTTTTTCATCTTCACGTAATTCTTGCGCAACGATATCGGCGGCTTCGCGATCATGCATGCGTACACCGATATAAATAGTGTTCGAATCATAAACTAGCCAGGCTTCTGTGCTTTCACTTACGGGTACCCCTGACACGGGTTCACGTTGGAAAAATTCGGTGACAAGCGTGCCTTGTTTCCACATCGCTTCATCAAGTACACCATCAATAACAGGAACGGACTCCGTTTTCTTGATCGTCATTTCTGGTCGGATGGTGTAGGACTGGGCAGAATTGAGATGAAAAAACAGAAAAAGAACAGCCAGCCACCTATAGTGGTAAGATCTGCTTTTTGATTTAACAGAAATAGTTTTTTTCCCTGCAAAATCATCACAGTAGTGACGTAAGCTCATGGAGATAAGACTGCACCACATTAGGTGATTCTTCAACTATTTCGTGTCTCCGGCACTATGCTTTTTAAGGGTATTTGCACTAGCTGGAACGGCGATAAAAAAACGATCCAACATAAAAACCTGAATTCTTTGAATAAAATATTTGATCTGAGCTTATGGACATTCTGACACAAGGTTTACTCGGCGGCGTGTTGGCGCAATCTGTTGCCAGTAAAGAAGAAAAGAAAATCGCAACGATTACCGGTGTCGCTGCTGGTTTATTGGCGGATGCCGATATTTTAATCAGTTCATCCAGTGATCCAATGTTGAATATTGAATATCACCGGCACTTTTCTCATTCCTTATTTTTTATTCCTTTTGGTGCATTCATAGCGATGCTGCTTTTGTGGCCGATATTGCGTCGCCATTTATCTATTCAGCGACTCTATGTATTTTGTCTAATGGGTTACAGCATGAGTGGTGTGCTGGACGCCTGCACCAGTTATGGTACGCACCTGCTATGGCCGTTGTCTGATGATCGCATTGCCTTGAATATTATCTCTATCATTGATCCGGTGTTTACACTTACTTTGTTAACGGCTTTGTGTCTAGGCTTATGGATAAAAAGCAGAAAGATAGCTGTAACTGGTTTGATACTTTGTCTTAGCTATTTGAGTTTTGGTTTTTTTCAACAGCATCGTGCAGAAGATGTTGCGACTCAGTTGATTGCAAAGCGAGGACATACTGCTATTCAGCATGTGGTTAAACCAACACTGGGAAACCTGGTGCTTTGGCGTTCGGTATACGCAACGGAACAGGATATTTACGTGAATGCTGTGCGTGTCGGTTTGTTTACTGATGACCAGGTAATAAAGGGTGAATCACTGCAAAGGTTTTCTATGGAAAATGACTTACCTGAACTAGATCGTGCTTCTACCTTATACGGCGATATTCAACGCTTCATGCGTTTTTCCAACAATTATGTTGCCTTTGACCCTTCACAGGAGAATGTCATTGGTGATATCCGCTATAGCATGTTGCCGATCAGTGCTAATCCTCTATGGGGTCTTGTAATTGACCTGCAGAACCCGGATAAGCATGC
The DNA here is from genome assembly GCA_018676275.1 of Gammaproteobacteria bacterium. Taxonomy (GTDB): domain Bacteria; phylum Pseudomonadota; class Gammaproteobacteria; order Eutrophobiales; family Eutrophobiaceae; genus WLWS01. The sequence continues at coordinate 10,131 of JABHFC010000061.1, forward strand.
GGATTATCGTTTCTTCAGAAAAAACGACAAGGAAACAAGACAAGCCTACCTGGACCTGCTGTTGGGAAGGACAATCAAAGAAAGAATAGAGTAAGCGGTATGACGGGTCTCTTACTGGACTTTCTCATTGTCTGAAAAACTGTCTTCAAACAAGGCTGTTGATAAATAGCGTTCACCGGAATCGGGTAAGACAACAACAATATTTTTTCCTTTATGTTGCTCCTGCTCCGAAACACGTACAGCAACTGCCAAAGCCGCGCCACAGGATATGCCTGCGAGGATGCCCTCTTTTGTCATTAATTTATGTGCATACTCAAGTGCTTCTTCATCAGTAACTGCTTCTATCTGATCAACAATGGATAGATCCAGATTCTTCGGCACAAAACCGGCACCGATACCCTGCACTTTATGTGGTGCATGGCTGGGTTCCGAATTATTCATCGCCGCTCTGATCATGTTTGACGAAACTGGTTCAACCGCGACCGAGGTAATGGCTTTCTTCTTTGTGTTTTTGATATAACGCGAAATACCGGTAATCGTGCCGCCGGTACCCACACCACAAACCAGTACATCTATATTACCGTCTGTATCATCCCAGATTTCCGGACCGGTCGTCTTTTCGTGGATTTCTGGATTCGCTGGATTCTCAAATTGTTGTGGCATCCAGTGGGTATCCGGATCTGAAGCTACAATTTCTTCCGCCTTCGCAATAGCCTCCTTTATACCCTTGGCACCATCGGTAACAACAATTTCCGCACCATAGGCTTTCATCAGTTTGCGTCGTTCCAGACTCATCGTATGCGGCATGGTCAACTTGACCGAATAGCCTCTTGCTGCACCCACAAATGCCAGTGCAATACCGGTATTACCACTGGTGGGTTCAACGATGGTCATACCCGGCTTTAATATGCCCTTTTTCTCTGCATCCCAGATCATGTTCGCACCAATACGACATTTGACTGAAAAAGCAGGGTTACGACTTTCCAGCTTTCCGTAGATTGCGGCATCGGATATGCGAGAAAGTTTTACCATTGGCGTATTACCGATTGTGAGACTGTTGTCCTCAAATAGATTACTCATTATTTTTCCCCGTTCTTGAATTTTCCTGTGCAAGTTTGTAACACCTGGCAAAAGTATATAACACCTGTGTTTAACATTTTGAATAAATATTGAGCTAATTCAGGTATTGTAATCCGTTCAGGAGTTTAAGAGATTGAGCCTGGGTTTTGTAGTTAAACGAATCAGAATACCAACAACGCTTGTATTAGACAGAGGAGATGATAATGGGTGAGATAACAAATAACGTAAACTGGCTTTCTGTGGCTGTTGGAACAATTCTCTCTTTTGTTCTAGGTGCTGCCTGGTATTCAACTAAATTATTCGGCACAAAATG
>JABHFC010000062.1 GCA_018676275.1 Gammaproteobacteria bacterium
ATCAAATTGCACAATTTTATGTGCATCCTTTTACCTTGAAAGAACTTGAACGTGACAAACATGCACAGGCTCATGTCGACGATTACTACAAGAGTTTTGAACAGATAAAAGAAGAGGGACTTGATGCATTAATTATCACCGGTGCCAATGTTATTGAACCGGAATTATCTGATGAAGCTTTTTGGGAACCATTGATCGATGTGTTCGACTGGGCTGTGGATAATGCTACGTCGATACTATGTTCCTGTTTAGCTACTCATGCTGTATTGCAATTTCGTTATGGACAAAAAAGACGCCCATTACCTAAAAAACGTTGGGGCGTTTACTCTCATCGTGTAAACGATAAAAGCCATCCTCTTACCACAGGTGTAAATACGCGTTTTGATGTCCCACATTCTCGTTTTAATCAGGTGGATAAAACACAGTTCGAAGTAGCTGGTTTGAAAGTATTGGTTGAATCAGAGCAGGGGGATGTCCACCTTGCTGTCAGCGAAGATGGTTTTCGTATAGTGTTTTTTCAGGGACATCCGGAATACGACACCATTAGTCTTATGAAAGAATATAAGCGTGAAGTTGGACGCTATGTTTTCGGGGAAATTGAGAATTATCCGCCATTTCCGGAAAATTATTTTAGCCTGCGTAATAAAGCGATTTTTGAAGAGTATCAGGAGCTGATTAACGACTCTCGAATAAAGGGCACGGATGCACCGGAATTTCCGGAAGCTCTTATTATCCCAGCTCTAGACAATACCTGGCACGACAGTGGCGAGGCAGTGATAAATAACTGGATAGGTAAAGTCTATCAGTTAACTCATATTGATAGACGAATTCCTTTTAGAGAAGGGATTGATCCAGCCAATCCTCTTGGTTTGCTTTAGATCATTCAGAACCGCTATCTTCGTTTTTTTCCTCTTCAGGTTCAGGTAAGGCTGTCTTGTCACCTTTTGGCCAGGGACTGAATGGAAACGGTCTTTCTTCTGACTGGAAGGTGATATATAGCAATCTCTGAAAGGCATAACTGGTCAGGCTTTCACTTAACTGGCCGAGGTTATCGTTTAAATTCCCCGTCACTACTTTCGTCAAAAACTGAAAAACAACTAATACCCAAATGACAAAGTAGAGGACATAAAAAATCACTCCAAATATGACGATGAACAGACCTCGAAGCCAGGTATCTACATTCTTGGCATTTTCTTTTACGCTCATTTGTCGTTCCCCTTTAAGTTGATATGAATCCCTTAAGAATAATAATATAATAAAATCATTAACTTACATTATAATCTTGTTTGCTGTTAATTGCGTTAGACATTAGCATATTATGAGAATCAATCTATAATTTTTCGGCTCGTCATCTGGCCAATTATTTTCAGTTGGCGGTATTGCTGATGTTCAGCCTGATTTTTAACAAATTGAAATTAAACAAGTAAAATTAGCGACTTAGTTGTAAATCACTAGCTATTTGTCGTTATTCTCCGACATTATTTCAGGTTTCGCGAGTAGCAGCTTCTTGTGTGTGGACTATAATTATATAAATAAGAGAAAAAACAGGAATTTACATACCAAACTATTATAAAAGTTAACTATTAAATGAGAGCTGCCTCTCAAAATGATCAGAAAAACACACATATTCGGTAAAACATACAGCAATTGGCATTATTCGTGCTTTTTACTGTGTAACATCCATTGGTTTTTTATGACTGAAGAAAAATTATGATACGCGCACTTTTAAAGAGATTGAGACGACCAAAGCCAACTCGGCCAAAGCTATTCTATGACGGGGCTCATGAGGGTAGTGTTTTGCCGCATGACTCGATATCAGATTCGATGATTCCTCTTGAACCGCGATTCATGTTCGATGCTGCTGGCGTTGCCACCGGCGCGGAAGTTGCCGCAGAAACTGTTGCCCAGGAACAGGCGGAGCAAGCTGTCGACAACCCACAGGAACCACCAGTACCGGCAGCTGTTGTTGAATCGACAGAAAAGCTTTTTGAAGCTCTTTCTCTGGTGGATGCACCGGATAATGATACTAATGAAATCATCTTCATCGATAGTAATGTTGAAGAATACTCGACTCTTTTAGAAGGTATAGATAGTAACGCTGAAGTTGTTTTTATAGATTCAGATAGCGATGGTATGGAGCAGATCGCCGAAGTGCTGGCGGATCGGGATGATATCGATGCAATCCACATAATCGCTCACGGTGATGCAGGACAATTGCAACTGGGCAATACCATCCTGACAGAAGAATCCATGCAGGGTGAACATGCCGATGAGCTGGCATCAATCAATAGCTCACTTTCTGAAAATGCTGACATCCTGATTTATGGATGTAGTTTTGCCGAAGGTGACATGGGGCAAAGTGCAGCTGAAAAATTGGCCGAGTTAACCGGCGCGGATATTGCTGCGTCTGACGATTTAACCGGTGCGGCGGAACTGGGTGGTGACTGGGATTTAGAGGTACAGATAGGTGAAATTGAATCTGACAGTTCTGTATTTGGTTCAACCATCGATAAGTTTGCAGGAATTCTTACAATCACACCAAATGCCGCTGCGACAGATGCAGATACGGCTACTCAGATTGCCAATGGTGTTGACGTCGTTGCTACAACTGAAACATCGACTGGTGATGCAAACGCTGTTGGTACATATACGGAAAATGCATCAGGCTTAGGTATAGGTGACGGGATATTTTTAACAACAGGTAATGACACTCGTATAGCTAGTGATGGCACAGCGAATAACAGGGTAAATGTAGATAATGCTGGGGATGATAATGATGCGAATCATGCCGATTTGGACGCCGTTACTAATCAGGACCTGAATGATGTATCTACCTTTAGTTTTGACTTTAGCACTTCTGCACAAAAACTCGCAGTTACCTATATTTTAGGTACTGAAGAAACAGCTACATATTCGACGAATTACAACGATGCTTTCGCTGTCATTGTCACGGACTCAACTGCTACAAAAAGTGTTGTAAGTGATAATGTCAATGCGCACTTTACGGCTAATGATTGGGCATTAACGACAGAAGCAACTGGTGGTCTCGAATCAAATTTTCGCACAGTTGCAATAACGCAATTTATTACTGTTGATAATAGTGGTGGCTCAGATAACACCGTTGAGTTTGCCATTGGAGATAATAGGGATACAAGTTATGACTCTACCGCTCTCGTCAGCTATTTTGGTGCGGCTTTACATCTGGATACGGATGGAAGTACAACCGGTGATAATTTCAGTGCAAGCTATACCGAAGGTAGTACTACGACAACGATTATTGATTCCGATGCTTTACTCACACAGCATGATGCCGCAGTCACAACAATCGACTCCGCAACTATTACTATCTCTCCTGGGACATATCAGAGTTCTGAAGACTCACTGAACTTTACGGCAATAGGAGGAATAGACGTAACAGGAGTTTATAATTCAGGAACTGGCACTTTAACTTTGACTGCTAATTCAGCGGTTACTACAGCAGATTTTCTTACCGCGCTGAAATCCGTAACTTATCAGAATTCATCGAACCTGCCAGATACTACTAGCAGATCAATATCCATCGTTTTGAATGATGGCACTACAGACAGTAATACAACAACAACAACAATGGCTGTCATATCTGTAGATACGCCAATCACCGGCAGTGGTCTGGGTAACCAGGCGGCAACGGAAGGGGTGATGATCACCACAGTGACCACGGCGGGCAGTTTCAGTGACGATGATGCCTTGACGTTCAGTGCAACGGGTTGACCTGCCCCCAATAACGAGACCAATGTTAAAGTTAGAGTTTGTGTTCAATTGACTATTGTATTCCCTGATGTGTTGGCATGACAAATCGTGCTGTGA
>JABHFC010000063.1 GCA_018676275.1 Gammaproteobacteria bacterium
TAGGCCAGGGCTTGCGCTGGCCAGGCAATATAACGATCTATTTCCACTTCTATATCATGTAAAGTCTTCGGCGTATTGTTGGCAAAAAAATCGATAGCCTTCTGACGATCCCAGGCATAAAGATGCATACCAGTATCTACAACTAAACGTACGGCTCGCCACATTTCATAGGTCAACTGTCCGAACCTGCTATAAGGATCGTTATAAAAACCCATCTCGCTACCAAGGCTCTCAGCATACAGACCCCAGCCCTCGATAAAACCGGTATAACTAAGATTGCGCAAAAGTGCGTGAGACTCCGGTAGTTCCTGGGCTAATGTAATCTGTAGATGATGACCGGGCATTGCCTCATGCAAAGTCAGGGCTTCCATCTCCCAGGTCGGTCGCGTATTCAGGGCATAGGTATTCGCAAAGAAATAGCCTGGTCTTCCATCTTTACTTGAACCACCCCAATAGTAAGCAGTGGTTTGTGATTTTGCTGCGTAATCCGGGATCGGAATAACTCCATAGGGCAACCTCGGCAAGGTACCAAATAATTTTGCCAGTTCAGGATCCGCCCGTTTGGCAATATCTCGATAACGCATTAATAGTTCATCAGGCGTATCTACAAAAAATTGCGGATCAGTGCGTAAAAATTCAGTGAACTCGGCAAAGCTTCCTTTAAAGCCGGAGTCAGCAATCGCCTTATCCATCTCACTGCGAATACGTTTTACTTCACGTAAACCAAGCTCGTGTATTAGCTTTGGCTTCATATCCAGAGTAGTAAAATGACGAGCGCGGTGATGGTACCAGTCCTTGCCATTTGGAAGATCTTTCATGGCAATTGAACTAACAGAACCGGGAATATATTCTTTTTCAATAAACTCAAGCAGTCTTGTATAAGCCGGATACAATTCATCACGAACAATTTTCACAGCACGACTATTTATCTTTTCCTGTTCGTCTTTACTTACACTGGCAGGATAGCCGTTAAAACTTGATAGTAAGGGACTGTCTTCAACTTTTGCCGGAATAACATTTCGAATCTGATCGGGTACATCACGCAAAGTGATAGAGGGCGGAGTAACGCCTTTTTTCAATCCTTCACGCAGTACGACAATTGTCTGGTCAATAAGATCATCAACTTTTCCAAGGCGTACAAGTCGATCTTTAAAATCCCCCGGCTTGTTTTTCGGCATTATCTCCAATGCCTGTGCAACGTCCTGTTGAACACCACCGAGCTGATAAATAAGGATATATTCCTCTGGAAAGGAAAAACCAGCGACCTTGTCGGCCATGTATTTTTCAACCAGCAGCCAGTCAAAACTTGCTCTCTCTTCAAGCGCATCACGTTTGATCGCCCGTAAGCTTTTAAGCAATTTCTTCCATCTAAGTTGCTGCTTTTTGACTGTCTGCAGAGAATAATCAGGCCAGTTTGTATTTTGACCGGGATAGCCAATATAGGTAGCGGTGACGGGATCGCTTGTCATTTCAAAATCCCAGATCTCGTCAAACAAGGCGACTAATTTTTTTTCTTCGCTTGATACCGCATAGAGTTGCAGTGGCACGCATATCAATAACAGCAGGATTAGTTTTTTCAATGTATTCTCCTTGCCAGGGCGACGACGCCGTAGACTTGTTCGATTACCAAATTGACTGATACTGGGGGATTAAAAACTCGTGTTGAAAACCTATGTGCCTAATTGTTTAATTCCAGGGTACCAACCAGATCAGAAATATTTCCTAGATCATGCTTTTCAAGATATTCAACAATACCGGCGTTAATCTCTTTACAAATAAGTGGTTCATAAAATAATGCAGTGCCAACACCAACGGCTGAGGCTCCGGCTATAATAAATTCGAGAGCATCATTGGCGTTACAAATACCACCCTGCCCAATAATTGGTATGTCGTGTGCCTTACATTCCTGATAAACCTGATGCACTTTTAATAAAGCAATTGGCTTTATAGCCGGTCCAGACAAACCACCCTGATTATTTCCAATTACTGGTCGTCTCGCTTCTATATCAATCGACATTCCCATTAGCGTATTAATAACAGCGAAACCGTCAGTTCCTGCCTCTATACAACGCCTGGCATTTTCAGCAATGTCAGTCTGGTTTGGAGAGAGTTTTGTAATCAAAGGCTTTTTAGTCGCACGTCGACAGGCTGCTACAACCCGCGCCGACATTTCAGGGTCATTACCGAAGGTGACCCCGCCTTCCTTAACATTCGGACAGGAAATATTGATTTCCATCGCATCAATTGGAGAATCGTCAAATATACGGGTGACTTCCTCATATTCATCGACAGTTGAGCCTGAAACATTCGCGATAAAACGTGTTTCATCGAAATCCAACATGGGCAAATAATCATCAACGACTACCCGCGCACCCGGGTTTTGCAAACCAATGGAATTCAACATACCGGAATAAGTTTCGGCCAAACGATGTGGTTCATTTCCCAGCCTGGCTTCAAGAGTTGTCCCCTTCAGGCAAATCGCTCCAACATCTCGATTAGAAAAGCCCTTGATTCTTGTATACTCTTCACCAAAGCCGACACAGCCTGATAACAAAACAATTGGGGAGTCGAGTTTCAATCCACAATAATCGACCGCGAGTTTCTTATTATCTAATGCCATTGTTTTTAATAATTGATATCAGCTATGTTTAATATTGTTCTTTATGAACCGGAAATCCCGCCTAATACCGGCAATATTATACGCCTTTGCGCCAATACGGGCGCTCACTTGCATTTAATCCATCCGCTGGGCTTTGATATGAATGAAAAAAGCCTGCGTCGTGCTGGACTCGATTATATCGATCAATCCATCGTTCATCACTATGATAATTATCAGGATTACATCACGGAACAGGCGACAAAGACTCTGTATGCGGTATCTACAAAGGGTACTACTACTTATTCCGATTGCGAGTTTGAAGGTGGTGATAGCTTTATATTTGGGCCAGAAACCCGCGGTTTACCCAAAGCCGTTTTGCAAGAATTCGCTCCGGAGCGAGTATTAAGAATTCCGATGCTAGCCGATAGCAGGAGTTTAAACCTGGCAAATACAGCCGCGATTATTCTTTACGAAGCCTTACGGCAAAATAATTTTGATATTTAGATCAGGGAAGATCAGTAACTGAGAAATTCAAGTTTCGAGAAAGATATGTCATGTCTCCCGGGCTACCTCTCGTTGCCGAAACACTTACATTGTAGACGCAATAGCTGGAGCCAGCTTCCGTATAAGGAGCGTCACTACAGGCGGTGATAGATGATTGAAATCCATTGATTGCGCCACTTGTTGTAAAACTAATTGTCGCGCCATTTATAGCCGTACAACAATCTGTTCCACAGGTACATGGTGCTTGATGTAATGCCTGATGAACTGCCCAATCTGCCCCACTTTTTGCTGCAAACCAGGCCTGCATGGAGCCCAGGGATTGCGTTGTATTCAATGACCCAATGGTGGACAGGGTCGCCATATAGGTCCCCAGCAATGCAAACAGAACGATCAAGACTACGGCAATAATGGCGCTAAAGCCTTTTTGTTTTGCTTGCTTTGCAATCATGGTTGGTTGTCCACGTGAGCTTGTTGAAGCAAGGTTACTTCCTGACCCAAATCATCATCCCTTACCGTAATACTCAAGGTCACCAAACCAGCGCGTGTTGCTGTGCCCGCAGCGTAGGTAAATGAACAAGCAGTAATCATATTCACCAATAGGTTATCCTGAGCAGCTGAGCTTAAGGGTGCAGCGCCGCCATTGGTTGGTTGTGTGCTGCTAATATCATATTCAGCAAAGCGTCTAATCGTGTTCGCAGTCGTATCACATAGAAAACTTACTGGAGTATCAACGATCTGAAAACGTTGGCGGGGAGATTTGTGCGGGAACTTAAAACCAGAGACATCACCAGAATTATCAAATGTCACATTGCTGGAACTTATGGCGGAAACAGCGGCAATATTATCCCCCGCATATGCATTCGCTCCACTTTGCCCGGTATTAAAAATAACTATACAAAGTGCTCCTTGATCAAAACAATCTGCCTGATTGGTACCAGTAGCGGGGCTTCCCGGCAAATTATCCAAGCTACCCAGTACCTCAAAACAATCTGAATTCTTATTCAATCTAATTTTGTCAGTATCTGAAGCACAAACATCATTGTTAGTTCCATCATGTTTCCGTCGATAACGCCCACCATCGACTGTACGCAAAAACTCAATAGCTGTTCCACTAATCCTCACGCTATTAGGTACAGCCAGACGAATTTCACGTGTCATTCTTAATAAAGCTGTCTCAGCAACATCGACAAGGTTTGCTCTTTGCTCCACCTGTATGAATTGCGTCATGGGTCCACGCAATATTGTGAAAAGCACACCAGAGATAATACCGATTATCAGGATCACCATAATAAGTTCAATCAAAGTGAAGCCTCTTTTCTGAGATAAGCGAGATATCGAAATAGACATCAATAATTAGCCCTGAATCCACTTACAGTAACATCTACATTGGGATTAGTTGCATGGGTAACGGTGACATCTATCCGCAGACTTTGACTCGCGCCACCAGTTAGCGTTCCTAAATCTGCACCCGAATCATCTATTACATCTACAGTAACTCTATAGTCACCCAGCTCATCAATTGGTGCCGCAGTGCTTCCGTTTTGATCGGTTACGATGGCATCTACAATTGTAGGTTGATCGTAATCACAAATGTCATCAAAGGTCGCTCTCGACTCACCAGCGCCATTATTGGTGCAGGATGCGTTAGAACATGTGCTACCCGTAGTACAAGTACCTGGACAATCACTGGTAATATTCGGATCACAGAATGAACGTAAGGAAATCTCCTCAAGATAGGCACGGGCAACAGCATGTGCCTGTTGTCGTACCATGGGGTCAACGCTATTTATCGTGCTGCTATTCATAAGCTGTGCAAAGGACGCGACGCCTATGCCGATAATCACTATCGCAACAATAAGCTCAATCAGAGTAAATCCCCTGTTATTCATGGGCAAATCCTGTGTTCGCCTCTACGGTTACAATCTGTCCGCCAGCGAAAGTAATCGTCTGCGCCCCAGCCGTTGGCGCACCGATATTATCAAAACTAAAAGTTGTAGTTGGGCTAACCCCGGGATCACTATTGGAACAAAAATTAGTACCACTCCCTCCAGGATTAGGTATGGTGCTACCACTACATCCGTTGAATGTTAATGTACAGGTGCTTGTAGCAATCGAAACATCCACCTGGCAACCACTTGCAATCGCCAACTTCTGACCAAATCGGATCATCGCGATACCTTGCTGGAACCCTCCGGTTTCTTTGAAGCTATTCAAATGTAATTTAGGCAGAACGGTGGCTGATAGAATCCCCACCAATATAATTACAACAATTAGTTCAACCAAGGTAAAACCATTTTTTGATTTTAAATACTTCATATAAAAATATTAACCGTTTTCTCGCAATAATACCTTTAGCTTGAGCAATTCTTTAGATTCTGGAGACTGTAGTATATATATATCTAACAAACTTTTGGCTTTAGCATATGCACCCATCGCTAACAGGGTTTTTAAAAACTCTGACTGGATAAGGGGATCATGTGGATGCCAATGCAAGGCTTCTTTATTCCATGATAGCAAAACAGCTAATTCTTCTCGCTTCTCCAGCAAATGACCATAATCACGATGTAGTTGAATCCGTGCCAGCTTATTGCGAGCGGCAAATGAATCGACTTGCATACCCATAGAGAATATTTCATCTGCTCGTTTTGCTGACTGTTTATGTTGTTCTGTTCGAACTGCGTTCATCAATAGAGCGCCTTCGTACCAATAATAACCTGCTTCATAGGGTGCAAATCGTCGTGCAATCTCCAAACAGGAGAATGCGCCTTTAATATCCAGACGATTCATCCTCTTTTTTGCGATATTGTATGAAGATTGCGCAATTACTGGTTGTGACAGGGTCCATATCATAATTACACCTGCCAAACATTTAAAAATTCCGGTTCTCATAATCTTGTTAGAGAAATTTACAGAATATTCAAGTTGAACTGATCTATTGATAATCTGATTAATCAGACCTAAACCACTTGCCATGGCGAAAATTAAAAATGGCACATAAAAGATAAAATCAACCAGGGCATGTGCATATAAGCTGGCGAGGCCTGCAATTATCGAGATCATGTAAATTTTTTCATTTTCCCGCATGATCTTTTTAAATTTCATCAGCAAGAAGATAGGGACTACAAAAATCGATACGAATAACATTACGCCAAAAAAACCAGTCTCCATCCATATTTGCAAATAATCATTATGAGCAAAGCGTCCACGACTATTATAAAAGGGTGGCTGCTGATCACGTTTTTTATAATACTTATATGTGTGAAGACCATAGCCCATTATTGGCTTCAATTTTATTTGTTGCCAGGCTATATCGAATAATTGAAATCTGGCCGACATGCCTGATACAAATGCATCACTTCCGGAAAACCTGATAACATGACCAAATTCTTTGTCGAACAATAATTTATTATTAATACGATCATATCCAGATAGATCAACTGCACTATAACCAGCAAACACAATCATTAAACCTGCTATCAGCTTCTTCAGCTTTTTTTTCTCCAGTTTAACGACTACTATTTTTATCAATATTAAAATGAAGATAATGCTGGATAAAAACGCAAGCCAACCACCACGACTTTTTGTCACTAATAGTGCTGAAAATATGAATAACAGGACAGGCAACAAATATTTCCTGTCTTTGCTTATAAGATAAATGACTATTAATGGTAATAAAATGGCATTAACGCTGGCGGCAAAAGTGTTAGGTGTAATAAATATCGCATTTGCCCTGCCACCCATATCTACTAAAACCAAGTAGCCCGTCGTGTATTGGATTAAACCCCAGAAAGCCAATATGAGGAATATGCCGATCAATAAATGTGATACCTGCTTTAAGAACTCTTCGCTTGCACAAGTAAATAGCAGAAAACTTCCTGCAAATAACCATATCAAATAAGCTGCCTCAGCATTATAAAATGGCCGAACAAATGTCATATTCAAAATTAGCAGTAATATAAATACTGTCACTAATACAGTTAAGGGATTAAAAATTATTTGCTTATTTAAGAAATGTAGCAAAAGCAGGAATATTATTGATATAGACAGGAACCAATAGATGTAATTATCTATAGCGATTGATAATAACAATATCAATAATAAAGAAATGGACATAAAAAAAGGGGGCAAATAAGCCCCCTTTATTTCTAAAACACGCATTACTACTAATTGAGCATTAACCGCTACATAAGTCAGCGGGCATAGTGGTCGTACCTGACGTACCACCACCTGTTACAGAAACAGTAAAAGTCTCAGTCGCACCGGTACATGCTCCATCAATAGTTGTAGTCCAGGTTTCTGAACTATCCACATCGGCCGATATGGCTGCCATTGTACTGGCAGTTTGAGTTGAACCGTATTTTATTACTGCTGAAGATATGATTGCACCTGCTATACCATCGGCTACTGCATTATCCGCCTGTGTCGATAAGGCACCAAATTTTGGCACAGCTGTTGCGGCCAGAATACCTAAAATAACAATGACGACAACTAACTCAATAAGGGTAAAACCCGATTGTTGCTTCTTCATATTAAACTCCTAAAGGACCGCAGTCCTGTTTATAAACACCATTTTCCGCCGGTCGCAACCATTGGTTATTCCTTTTTATGGTTAAAATAAAGGAACAGATTCCTTTCTGAGCCAGATACTGGATTACTCCAGATTCTAAGTTACATTATATACAAGCCTTCAATATACACTTAAACGAAAGACTTATGACTAAAAAACCGTGATATTGTTTGCAATTACAAAGCTGTATAAGTGCTCCAAACAATATAAACCCCAGCTATTGTCACCGCAAAACCGAATATCCTCGGATTCCCCGGTAATATCCTGTCAGGCAGGTTTTTACTCTTATCCATCACTTTTAGCGGCTCATCGGTATCTATCCAGCGATTTCCCCAGCTCTCAAATGACTTTAATGCACTTGGTCGAACAAACATAATTGTGCCAAATATGAGGGCAAGAAATATTGCTGCCAATAATACATAAAATAAAATAACAAATAGCCATTTCTCAAATGCTGTTTCTGCCAATTTAATAAGTATATTCGATACGTCTTCA
>JABHFC010000064.1 GCA_018676275.1 Gammaproteobacteria bacterium
CCTTGATCCGAAATGACGATCCTGAAAATGCAGTGACAAGTCTTTCCAGCTTGGTCCTGGACAATGGAGCAAGCGAAGATTATGCCAGCATGGTTGATGTCATGAGCAGACTGGTGCAACAGCTTGCTATGCATATCAATGATTTGATTAACGACTCCCAGTAAAATAGTCGTTAGAATGCGAAGTACAATGCAGACATTCAAAACCGTTTTAGTTAATCCTTCCCGGCGCGATTTAATCAAGCGATTAGCCGTAATCGGTGCTCTCGGTAGCAGTGGTTTACTTCAGTCTGTCTCTCTTTATGGCATGAGTGTTGAAAAAAGCGCAGGGCAACTAGCAGGCAATTCGACCTGGAAAGAAGAAGAGCACTACGACGCGCTTCGCAGAGCCATGCTTTGGAGAGTGAATGCTCCCGAACGTTATCCGGATGTGATCGTACAGGCGAGCTCTGAACAAGAAATTCAACAAGCACTACAATTTGCCACAGAAAATGACCTACAGGTTGTTTGTAGAAGCATTGGTCATAACACAGCAGGTGCTGTTCTACGAAATGGCGGTATGTTGCTGGACATATCGTCCATGTCAGATATTTCAGTAGATGCCAAACAGATGACCGCTCTGGTACAGCCCGGCTTGAATATGCATTATTGTTACCAGAAGCTGGCGGAGCACGGCTTGATATTCCCACTGGCAGAATGTCATGGGGTGGCAATGGGTGGATACTTGCTGGGCGGCGGATTACCCCCGGTTAGTCATGTTTGGGGTAAGGGCCCAGCCTGCTATTCGATCATTAGTGCAGACGTCATCCTGGCAAATGGGGAAAAGGTGGTAGCAAGCAAAGACGAAAATGCTGATATTTACTGGGCAATACGTGGTGTTGGACCGGGATTTTTCGGAGTAGTAAGCCGCTACCAGTTACAACTGTATCAACATCCGGAAACCATCATGCAGAGTAGCTTTATTTTTTCACTTGATGTCTTGCCGGACGTGATTTCCATTTTGGATAAGCTACTTGCAGTTAAAGATGAACGAACAGCAATCAACCTGGCTTTAATCAAAGATCCTGATTCAACAAGTACGACAGTCGCGAGACTAAAGATAATTGTCGTCGCAAATCGTCCTGGCAATTCAGAGGCAGAAGCCAAACAATTACTGGCACCATACGCACAAAGTAATTTGTCATCGCTATCAACATCCAGAAGAATGAATCAAGTTATACAGTTTGCTGATCTTATGTATTCGCCTGATCGTAGTTATCGGAATAATTCGAATAATATCTGGACAAATGATGCCAGGGCCTTGCTGGCAATTGTCGAGCATTACAAAAAGATGCCAGCTGATAGTGAGCTGTTATTGGCTTTATCTCACGGACGCAACACAGGGATTCAAAGGAAAGATGCCTGTTATTCTTCCGCTGGGCTTCATTTTCTGAGTAGTCATCTATTATGGAAAGGCGCAGAAAATGATGATGCAAACAATAGCTGGTATAAAGAGCTTAATGAAATCCTATATCCCTTTGCCACTAGTCATTACGTTAATCAGCTTGATAACGAACAACATCCCTCAAGGATTCGAGCCAGTTTTAGCGAAGAAAACTGGCAACGCCTGACTACTGTACGAAAAAAGTATGATCCGGATAATCGCTTCTTTAGTTATCTTGGCTTTGAATAATTAAAGTTATGCCTGAAGTAAGATTACATTCGCATCAATCGACATAAGCAACACAGGTAATTTCTACTGCTGCGCCTCGCCAAAGTCTTTTTACTTCGATGGCGGTTCTTGTCGGAAAGTTTTCATTAAAAAAAGATGGCCATATTTTGTTTAACTTGGGCCATTCATCAATATTTGCCAGATACACTGTGCACTTCACAAGTTGATTTAGTGAGGAACCACTGCTGCGCAAAGCATTTTCAATATTAAGCATGGTTTGTTTCGTTTCGGCCACGATACCCCCCGGAACCAATCCCAACTCTTTTTTTGAAAAATCGATACCCAAATTTCCTGATACAAATAAAAGGTTACCTACACGAACAGCTTCAGAGAGTGGTAACTTTTTTTCCTTGAATGTCTCGGATCGAAAATACTCCACATCGGCTTCCGCCATTGCGGTAAAAGTGGATACGGATAGAAGTGAAAAGATGATGATGGTTCTTAATAGCATAATCTTGATCCTGCTTAATGGATTAGAGCTAAGAAAGTAGTGCTTTTAACTCTAAAAATCCAGTCGAATAGATAATCTACGAGGCGTAGGCTACAACGACAAAGGGAATTACTGGATTAGTTTATATGTATAGCTGAAGGAACAGCCACCGCTGGCTTTTGATTCCGTCATTCTGGATTAAATTAACTTTCCCCAGATTTTCTTTTAAATATCATGACAAGGAGTATGATGAACAACTCTATTAAAAACAGACAATTACATGAGCGATAAAATAGACAACGGTGGACAGTTTCCTGATCTCGAATTATCGATCGTAGGTGCAGGTAAGCTATCCATCCCCGGAGATATTAATACACCTTACGCCCTTGTCCTTTTTTATCGCGGTCATTGGTGACCTTTCTGTCGCCGTCAGTTAGTCGGCTTTGAACAACTACGAGAAGCTCTGGCTGAGCTTGGGGTCAGTATTATTGCCGGGAGTGTAGATTCGGAGGATAAATTGTCCGAAATTTCTAATGATATTGGGTTTCCAGTTGCCTGGGGAATGACGCGTGATATGGGAAATAAGGTTGGCGCATGGTGGGATGAGGAGAGAAACTTTATACAACCCAGTAATTTTTTTATGACCAATTCAGGCAAGGTACTAGCCTCTTCATATGCCAGTTCCCCCGTTGGTCGTATGGAACCGGAAGATGTGATGATGCTGGCAAATTTTATTATAAAGAACTCTGGATAGGTGGAGGCGAATGAAAGTTTCAAAACACTCATTCTGAATAGCGATGACTTGTTCCCTGCTTGTAAAGAATTCTCAGAATCCAGCTAATTGGGACAAGACGAAGCACTATAACAATCAGCTTGTAATTCCATCCCGGTACCGACACGACTTTACCTTTCTGTAAATCCTGTAAGGAATTTTTCACAACAAACTCCGAAGACCAGGAACGGGCTAATCCTCTTTCCTTGTAAAAATTATCAGGATTAAGACCGATCTTTTCATGAAAGTCAGTAACAGTGAACCCCGGACAAAGTGCCTGTATTTTTATATTGTAATCCTTGTATTTTATTGCCAGGGACTCAGAGAAAGTTCGAATAAAGGCCTTGGTGGGTCCGTAAAGCGGACTACTCGGTGTGGGTAAAAAAGAGGCCACCGAGGAAACATTGATAATCGAGCCTAGCTTGTTCGCAGTCATAACTTGTAAGGCTGCGTAGCTCAGTTTTAATGTTGCCTCGACATGGACGTTCATAATGTCCTCATGTAAACGCCAGTCCAGCTTGTGATATTCGCCGTCCTCTGCATAGCCAGCATTATTTACCAGTGTGCTAAGTTGGCTTTGCTCCTGCAACTGTGAAGCAAGTTGATCAATAACTGACTGATCAGATAAATCCATAATCATCACGTGCGCTTCAATTCCATATTGAACACGCAAATCCTCTGCTAACTGGTTTAGTTTCTGTTCGCGCCGACCAATCAACCAAAGGGTTTTATGTGTCGTTGCCAGCTGTCGGGCAAATTCGGCTCCAATGCCACTGGTGGCACCGGTTATTACAGCGAGCTTATTCACAAGACTGAATTTTGGTTAATGGGAATAGATTCAGCATTAATTTACAGGATAAAAAGCTTGTACAGAATTTTGTACTGCAAGCCCTCAGTCCTAAACTACGCAGTTTTCGAATGATTAAGCGAATCCAATCCGAGTTCGATGCGCATAGCTTCAGTTGCAACATCTTTATAGTCCTCCAGGGGGATGCCGGTAGCATCGGCGGCACGTGGGTAGCCGTTAAACGCGGCAATAACTGCAGCCGTATCTACGAGGGCGGCCTCGCCTAGTTCCTGCAGAACTTGTTGCCGCGCTTTTGCGCTTCGTTCCTCGTCGTGTGAGCACACTGCTTCAATAAATTCGTTTAACAGTTCACCATGGGGCAAGCCACCGTCACTGTTATCCGCGCCGATCGAAGCTTCAAGTACGTACTCGTCGCCGGTATGTTCGCCACTCATACTGAGCCGCATTGCATGACTGGTAGTTCAGTAAAAACAGTCTAGGTACTTCGAAACACGCGTCGCTACAAATTCTATTTGCGCCCTTGAAATAGCACGATCAATTCCTTCCAGTTCATTCACTCCGGGGTTGGCCATATAGAAAGGATCCATGAGATTCCAAAAGCGATTTAACTCGTCGGGAACCAGTGTCAGCGAACGACGAATAAATTGATGGCCGATATCGTAAAAGTTTCCAAGTTCAGGTCCAGCATCCTCGGGCGCAACTGTTGGTGCCCAGCCCGGTCCTGTTTTTACGCCACCTGGTCGCTTCCGCACAGGTTCAGTCGAATCTGCGGCTGTTGGCAAGGCTATTGACTCTATTCCGATACCACGTGTGAAAGTATCGATACAGGTAAGCATCGTCGACAGGCTTAGCAGTTCGATAAATTCATCTTCAATAATGCCAGCGGCAATCATTGAGTCATACCAGCTTTCGGTAATACGCCCGGAGTCGGTAACGATGCGATGTACGGCTTCCACCCAGGCTTCCGGTAGTGCGCCCAGATGATCGTGGTCGCCGTCTATCGCATAAGGCGATAAGGCTTCTTTACGACGTTGACAGAGTTTGCATTCCCAGGCATGACGAGCTTCATTTGCAATTGCAAGACGCTGTTCACCGCTTAGCCAGGCACCTACCTGTCCCACTTCTGAACAAGCTTTATTTATTGCTGACTTAAGATCATCACGAATAAGGAAAGGTGAATTGTCGAGAACGTCTTTTAGCATGCATGTGATGTTACACAGCACTGTCGACAGCCGCAACAGTGATTAAGCTGCAACTACAATAGTGTTTTCAGTTCTCTGAAAAAAGCACGGTTATCTTCTTCAAGTCCGCCGGATATACGAACATGCTCTGGAAGCCCCCAGGAGGCAACGTGCCTGACAAAAATATTCCGCTTCTCCAGTTCCTGTTGGATCTCTTTAGTCCGCTTTCCCAGTTCAAGCAATATAAAGGGCAGCGGAACGGATCCAGCAACCACCTGAAGACCCAGCTTTTTAGCTTCCTGTTTATAAAAAGATGATATGTCACGTGCTAGTTGCCGTGAGCTATCAAGATGTGTCTGATCGCTTAACGTGCCCTGCAGTGCACTGTAACCAGCAATGTTCAGACTGGCGGCATCACAACCGTGCATGGCAATTTTCTTCAGAACATCCGGATGTCCGACACCGTACCCGCAACGCAGTGCGGCCAGGCCCCATGCCTTGGAAAAGGTACGTGTCACAAGTACATTTTCATAACCTGCTTTTAACAGGTCGATTCCAGATCGCGCATCAGGAGTGTACTGCGCATAGGCTTCATCAATAATAAACAGCACTTCTTTTGGCAAGCTGTCTGCTATTCGTTTCAGTTCTTCATAGCTCAGGATTGCACCGGTCGGATTGTTGGGGTTAACAACAAAGAAAATGCCGGTGCTCGCATCAACCGCGTTGAGCATGCCATCAATATCAAATTCATAATGCTGCTTCCTCAGGAAATTTACATATTTTAGCTTTGCACCAAGTATGCCAGCATATTTGGGTGTGACATTCCATGTTTCCCGGGCAGAGATAACGTTCTTGCTGGAATCACGGGCGAAAGCAAGCGGTGCACTTTTAAGAATTTCTGTGGATCCGTTACCGACTATGATCCAGTCCTTCTCCATTCCATGAAATTCCCCCATCAGCGATTTAAGCAAGGCAGGTGATACATAACGGTTTGTTGCCGGAATCGCAGATTGTGCAGCGGCAACCGCCGCAGGTGGTGGACCTAATGGGTTCTCATTCAAATTCATGCGAATAGCACCTGGCTTATAGCCAAGGCTCAAATCAACGGCATCGCCGATACGGGCCTCACTGGAATCTATACTAAGTGTGGTCACAAGCGGAACAGATGCCGTGACTGCTGAAGTTTTAAGAAATTGACGGCGGGAAACGCTCATGGATGCATACCTCATATGTGAGATTCAAGACTCGCAGATTAACTGAGAATTTGAAAAAACCATAATTTGGGTCAACATTCACAATCTGACTGAATTAGGGTTTAGCTTAACGCAAGTATCTTTCTTCTCGTCTTATCGCATATATTTATTTTACAAACAGATGTTATGCTCTGCTTTGTATTGAACGAGCAGAAACCCTGAAATGCCAAACCTGAATCGGCGTGAGTTTGTAAAACTAGGTGTGATGAGCAGTACTTGCCTGACACTGGGTATTCCTGTCTTTTCGGAGCAATCATCGAGTTCAAATTTACATCCCCTAATTCGAATAGATGAACAAGGACGTATCATAATATTTGCGCAGAACCCGGAAATGGGTCAAGGCGTAAAAACCTCATTACCGATGTTGATTGCTGAAGAACTTGATGTTGACTGGGAAAAAGTCTTGGTGAAACAAAGCAACTGGCTGCAAGGCAATGATAATCAGTTTTCCGGTGGCAGTTTGAGCATTCGCATAAATTTTACTGCCATGCGTGAAGCCGGCGCCAGTGCCAGAGCAATGTTGCTACAGGCAGCAGCGAACCGTTGGCAGGTGCCTGTGGCAGAACTCGACACTGCAGATGCCCGGGTAAGACATAAAAAATCCGGGCGTTACCTTTCTTACGCAACGTTAACAATGGCCGCAGCCAGGCTGCCCGTTCCTGAAAAGCCTGCACTCAAATCAAACGTTGATTTCAATATAATTGGTAAATCAGTAAAAGATGTCGACCTAGATCACATAGTAAAGGGCGCGCAGGAATACAGTATCGATCTGAAATTACCCGGAATGTTGTATGCTGTGGTCAGACGTTGCCCTTATAGCGATGGACAACCAGCTAAGGTAGATAGTAGTGACGCTAGCAAGGTTAAGGGCGTACTTGACTTCATCAAACTCAGAAATGACGAATATGGCGGTCGGATAATTCTGCCGAATAGTCCAAATTTTGTTTCCGGTATTGCAGTGATCGCAGATAACACCTGGTCGGCAATGCAAGCGGCTCGCATGCTGAAAGTTGAATGGGAGCATGCGTCGACTACTGAAGACTCGACAGACTTGATGAATCAGTTCGAGAAAGCTATCAATATTGATGGTGAAGTCAGGCGCAACGATGGCAATATTGAACAGGCATTGGCTTCCATGCCCATCTCCGTGGATGCACATTATCGTCTTCCCTTTCTGGCTCACGTACCGATGGAACCGATGAACTGTAGCGCTGAGGTCAGCGGAGATAAAATTGTCATCTGGGCACCTACACAAAAACCTGCAGGCATAGCAGAAGCTGTTGCAAAGGCTCTTGATGTAGCTGCTGAAAACATTATTGTAAATGTCTTGCGTTGCGGCGGTGCCTTTGGTCGACGTTTTTATGCAGATTATGCGATTGATGCGGCAATTCTTTCCAGGCAATTACAAAAACCCGTAAAAGTTGTGTGGACCCGGGAAGATGATATCCAACATGATTATTTCAGACCGGCCAGTCTGCATCATGTCAGAGCAGCCGTGAATGACCTGGGGCGAATCACCGCCTGGCATCACAAGGTCGTCAGTCATGCCCGTAGCGCATACCTCGAAAGAGACGGATCACCGGCAGAAATTGATAATTATGAGTTTCCCGCCGCCTTTATTCCCAATTTACAATATGAATATGTGCATGTGTCATCCCGCATACCATTAGGTCAATGGCGCGCCGTTGAACACTCATCCAACGTCTTCGTCGCGGCAAGCATGATTGACGAACTGGCACATAAAGCCGAGACTGATCCGCTGCAATTCTTGCTTCGTCTGATCGGCAACGAACAATACGTTCAGGTAATAGAAGGTTTCCGCTTTGATGCCTCACGACTGGTCAAGGTAATTAAAAAGGTAGGCGAAATTTCCAGTTGGGGTACTACATTACCGAAGGGACATGGTCGGGGCGTTGCCGCAAGTTATAACCAGGGCGCCTGGGTAGCTGAAGTTGCAGAAGTATCTGTAGAAAATAATATCTTAAAAATAAACAGCTTTTATACAGCAATAGATTGCGGCCTGGTTATCAACCCATCAGCTGCGCTGGCACAGATAGAAGGAGCCATTACCGAAGGTATTGGTTCCGCACTTAATGGTGAAATTACTGTGAAGGGCGGCATTGTGGAGCAAAGTAATTTTCACGATTATCAAATTGCGACAATGACCCAGGTACCGGATATTAATATTGAGATCATTAACAGCGAAGATGCCCCAAGAGGACTGGGGGAACCACCTTTGCCACCAGTAGCACCTGCGATCTGTAATGCTATCTTTGCAGCGACAGGGAAAAGGATCAGGGAACTACCTTTGAAAAAAGTTTTTGTAGTGTAATTTTTACTGAGCTTATGGGATTAAACTACGCTTAATTTCATTTATATGCGCGGGTCCCATTCTGCAGCAACCACCTATAATATTGGCACCCCTTTCCAACCATTCTTTAGCAGCACGACCACACTCTAAAGGTGTAGCGGTTCCGTGCCAGCTATTATCATTTGCTTCGTATACTTCACCTGAGTTCGGATAAACAACAATATTCTGCTGTGGTGTTGTTTGTCTTATTTCAGTGATCAACGAATTGATATAAACAGGCGATGTACAATTAACACCAATAGCTTTCACTCGTGCATGCTCGGCAAATAAAATTGCACTGTCTCTGATCGGAGTTCCATCATTTAGATGCTTACCATCTTTACAGGAAAAGGACACCCAGGACGGGGTAAGTGTTTTTTCTAATAAGGCATGCAGGACTTTTGCTTCCTGTAAACAAGGAATAGTTTCGCAAGCCAAAATGTCGGCGCCACTATTATCGAGCCAATTCAGGCGTTGCTGATGAAATTCAATTAGTCCGGCATCGTCAATATCATAGTCACCGGTATATTCAGAACCATCAGATAAAAAGGCACCGTAGGGGCCAATGCTTGCTGCAACTAATGGTCTGATTTTAATATCCGGATTCGCTTGCAGAAATTCTTCGCGTGCAATAATAGCCAGCTCGACTGATTTCAGGATTAATGCTTTCGCTTGCTCGGCACTCAGACCCAATATCATAAACCCGGCTATCGTTGCCTGGTAACTGGCACTTATAGCGCAATTTGCACCTGCGTCAAAATAGGCGCGATGGGCATTGATAATCGCCTGTGGATTGTTGCGTAACAACTCAGCAGACCACAAGTCTATACCCAGCTCATGCCCCTGCGCTTCTAATTCAGTGGCAAGACCGCCATCGAGTATTATTGGGATGTCACTAGCGAGTAATGTTTCAAAGTCCTGAGCAGGAGCATTCATAAAACTGAATATAGGAATGATTCAGACAATTAATCGTTTCTTATGAACTATTTCCTGTAATCCAGAGGCGGTGCACGATCACCAAGTAAAGGTTCGTATTTGAAACCTTTGCCCCGGCGTTTTTGTAACTCGGCTTTTGCTTTTTTCACAAGTTCTGCATTTTCAAATAAATCTATGGCGGTTAAAGCCAGGGTTTTTACAGATACTTGCATTCCCTTCACACCGATACTCATACCACCCGCCGCTATGGCCTGCCAGCTATGGGCCGAAGTGCCGGGCACCCAGGTTGCACTACGAAATTCTCCTGTCGGCACATTCCAGCTAATATCCCCGACATCAGTCGAACCCATGGAGCCTTTATACTTAATCGGCTGAATTATTTTTTCTGAACCCAATGCAAGTTCCGGACTGTTCAGGGTAAGATAAATTTTTTCAGCAAATTCCTGTTCCTTTTTTGAATAGGCTACGCCGCCAACGATTTTTAGATTTTTGTCCATAACGGTCGCGATGATTTTACTGGGTAACATACTGTGATTGCCATGGATGATTTCCCAGTCGACTGTGGTACCTGTACCCATTGCTGCTCCTTTCGCTGCCTGCTCTACACGTGACCAGATGCTTTTTAGATTTTCCGCAAAGGGATGGCGCACGTAGTAATAAACCTCAGCAAAATCCGGTACTACATTGGGTGCATGTCCGCCTTCAGTGATGACGTAATGAATACGTGTTTCCTGCGGTACATGTTCGCGTAATAAATTCACCATGTTATTAAATGCTTCTACACCATCTAAAGCAGAACGCGCTTTATGTGGGGCGGCGGCGGCATGAGCGGATACACCGTGAAAACGAAACTTTGCAGAACGGTTTGCCAATGATGGTTTGACCGTTGCCACATTTTCACTACCCGGATGCCAGGACAAGACAGTATCCACATCCTTAAATAAGCCTTCACGTACCATGTAGACTTTACCTGAACCGCCTTCTTCTGCCGGTGTGCCATACAGACGTACCGTCCCCTTTACATTATTTTTTTCTAACCATTCTTTAATCGCTATGGCAGCACCCAGCGATGCTGTTCCAAATAAATGATGTCCACAGGCATGTCCACTTGCCTTAGCAGGGATTTCATTTCGGAAAGGATCTGCGGATTGTGTAATACCCGGCAAGGCATCAAACTCAGCTAACAGGGCAATAACTGGTTTCCCCTCACCTGCTTCCGCGATAAATGCGGTGGGAATGTTGGCAACGCCTTCTTCAAGCCTGAAGCCTGCATCACGCAAGGTGTTCTTCAAAAGTGCACTGCTTTTATTTTCCAGATACCCAAGCTCGGCATAGTCATAAATCTTCAGTGCAATATCCTGATGTGCTTGAAAACGGGCATCAATATTCTCGATAATTTTTGCTTTATCCGCGGCATACGTATTATTGAGAATCGAAATTAATAAGAAGAAAACGGAGATACTACGGGTAAGATTTGACATAAATATTTCCTGTTAATCAAATTTTAGCTAGCCTATCAAAATAGCATAAAAAAAGGTGCCGGATTTTATTCTACGGAATTGTAACACCTGAGTTATGCTCGATTTTTGTCCATGTCAAGTAAGAGCCCGGGTAGTTCTTCAGTTTAACTAATCATAAGCATGTGCCAATACAAAGGTCTACATGATTTTGTCTCCATAGGATGTTAAATTATTATTGGTTAATGAGCCTTCGAGGTCAATTGGTAGACTTAACATCGTATCAGGATGAGGAGGCTCTGCAGAAGCAACAGAAAAAGTAAGGTAACAGCAGTTTAATTGGACAAACCTATTTCAGAAACATGTCACACCTGATTTATATCCACGGCTTTCTTAGTTCTCCTTCTTCCCATAAAGCAATGCAGGTAGAGCAATGGCTGAGGGATAATCGGCCTGATATTGAATACCATTGTCCTTTTTTGACTGCCTACCCCGGACAAACCAGGCAAACGCTGGAAACTCTAGTCGAAAGTCTTTTACCGGATCCTGTCTATTTAATGGGCAGTTCTCTGGGTGGTTATTGGGCAACCTGGCTGGTCGAAAAATATAAGCTTCGTGCAGTATTAATTAATCCAGCGGTGAAACTCGATCTATTGAAATCAGATGAATATGTAAATGTTGAACTACTTAACTACCATACAGATGATAGCTATACACTGACTGAACAGGATATTGAAGATTTGATCGCCGTTGATGTAAGGAAAATCAATCAGCATGATAGTTACTGGCTAATAGCACAGACTGGTGATGAAACACTTGATTACCGTCTGGCAGTCGAAAAATATGCTGACTGTAAACAATTGATCGAAGAAGGAGGCGATCATAGTTTTCAGAGTTTTGAAAGACACATTAGTGATGCGATTGACTTCCTGCAATTGGAAGTTTGATACTCAGGGTTTAGTTGCGTTAATCAGTATATCTACGTCCGGGGTTTCTGAAAGCTCAATCGTGGCGGAAAAACCTTCATAATCTCCCGACTGCCCCTGGGGCTGATCGTTAGTTGAAAGTCGCGCGCCGATAACTATTTGCGGGAATCGCGAAAGAGACATATTCGGTACCATTGCCATACTGTCATCGAGACTAACGCTTAGAGGTAGATCCATCGCTTTGCCTTTATGTACTGCTAATGGCATACGCGGTCCTTCAGCGGCACGTGCAAATACAAACAGTGTTGTATTCGGATCAATATTCGTCTCAAGTTCCGGCGCAATAGAGACATTTACTGTAATAGATTGTGTTGCAATTTGATCCTTTTCGACCCCAGCCGGTTCAGAAGAAGGTTGATTTAGTTTGATCTGATCAATCAATTTAGTAACCTGGGCATAGATCTCAGAGTTCGGCTCAATTCCGGCAAGCAAACGATCCCAGTGCAACAGGGTTTGTTCCCTGTCACCAGCCTGCAAGGAGGCAAAACCTGCCAACCATAGTGCCCGCCCATTGTCCGGTTCGATAGCCAGTACTTCATTTAGTAGTTCTGTCGGTCTACCGATTAAACGATTGTCATGGAAAAGCGCCAGAGCCTCTGCATAATCGAGCAAAATAGCGGGATCATTGGGACGTAGTTGATAGAGTTGCCGATAGACAGCCGCGGCATCACTATAGCGTTCTAATTCGACATAAACCTGACCCAGCGCCATTCGGCTTTCCACACCCTCCGGATTTTCCTCAACGTCCTTTTCTACAGATCTTATAAACTCCTCTAATTCTTCCTGCGAATGAACGCTGTTTTGCTGCGGGCTTACCTGAACACCGGAAAGCGCTTCTTCGCTACCTATCTGCTGGTAAATAAACAAAGATAGGAGTGGAACAACAAGTGCAATAATAATTGCCAATGTGGTATTGCCTGTTTTTACCGGCTGTTCAGGCGAATCATCACTACTATCACCAATTTCTTCAAGCGCCGTTTTTTCAAGCTCAAGACGATAGCGCTGAAACTGTTCTTCACTTATCTGTCCGCTCTGCAATTCCTCTTTCAGTTCAGATAAATGGGCAGCGGCTACTTCAACATTAACCGCATCGCGATCTTTACCGAGCGTTTTTATCTTGCTGGAAAATAAAGGCAAGAGTAAAAACAAAACAACAATCACCGCTAATGCGATGTTAAGTAACATAAACATCATTTATTCTCTGTTTCTGATTCCAGTAATTCGCGGATCTTTTGTAAATCTGCTTCGCTCACCTCGCCCTCTGGTTCCTGCCTGGACTTAAGATTGAATCGAAACAAACAGAATACTCCGACAATAAACAACAGTAATGGCGACAACCACAGTAATAAGGTTCTGGCATTAAATGCCGGCTTATACAAAATAAAATCACCATAGCGCCCAGTCAAAAAACTAATTATTTGATCGTTTGAATTACCCGTTTGAATCTGTTCATATAATTCAGAACGAAGATCCTGTGCCAAAGGCGCATCTGAATCAGCAAGGGATTGATTTTGACAAACCAGACATCGTAACTGGCTGGCAAGCGTCTCAAAACGCTCTTCCTCCGCTTCATTCTCAAAAGGAAAACCTGCAATTTCAGCCAGAGTCACTGTTGAAAATGACAGGCACAAAGCGATACAAACAGCCCTAAACACCACTACCTGCCCGTAAAGATTTTATTTTGGGTAACAGAATATTTTGCCAATCATCCCAGGTGATTGGACCGACATGTTTGTAGCGGATGACTCCATCTTTGTCGATAACAAATGTCTCCGGTGCACCATACAGACCCCAGTCGATGGCTATCTTGCCATCCAGATCCATTCCACTAGCTACATAAGGATCACCGTAGTCTTTCAACCAGGCCAGACCTTTGGAACGCTCGTCTTTATAAAACAACCCGAAGATTGGCACTTCCTTGCTGGCTGCGATTTTCATTAAAACCGGATGTTCAACTCGACAGGACACACACCAGGTTGCCCATATATTTAACAGGCTCGGTTCACCTTTAAGAACGTCCTGACTTATCATTTCATCCGGTGCTTTCAGCCTTGCCAAATTAAAACCGGGTGCAGGCTGATCTATTAATGGGGAAGGCAATAATCGTGGGTTCAAACCCAGACCGATAAAAAAAACGATCATGAGCACAGAAAATAAAACCAGGGGTATTATATAAATCCAACGCTTTGGCTTTTCTTTAGGGTCCTCAGTTGGCTGGGACATGATTTGAATTCAGCTTAAGTTTTTCCTGCTTCACTTCAATACGATAACGTTTGTCTGTTACAGCTATCAGACCGCCAAGTACCATGACTAAACCGCCCAGCCATATCCACAGGATAAATGGTTTGTAATACAGTCTTACTGACCATGCATTCGTATCTGGATCTCTTTGTTCACCCAGAGATACATAAAGATCGCGCAACAGGTTCGAATTAATAGCTGCTTCGGTCATCATGTTTTTGCGAACGTTATAAATACGTTTTTCCGGATGTAATGTCAGCATACGTTTATCTTTTTTATATATATCTATCGTTCCAACATCAGCGCTATAGTTGGGTCCGTCTTTTCTTTCTACACCAACAAATTCAAAACGATACTCACCCAGAGTTCTTTCATCACCCGGCGCCATGTGCAAATCCTGTTCCTGGCTATAAACGCTGGATAGGGCGATACCTATTACCGTAAAAACAAGACCGATATGAGCAGTGATCATACCGTACCAGCCCCTCGGAATTCGTTTTAAACCCCGCATTGTATTTTGTGTATTACGTAATCGATGCACGAGTTGAGCAATAGCACTGTTGATCACCCAGAAGGCAAGTAAAAGGCCGAACCACGCTGTAAAACTTGCCTTGCCTGGCAGGACAATTAATAAAGCACTGGCGAATACGAGTGCAAATATTGCCGGTCGCCGTAAGTTATCCACTAGTTCAGATAATTTTTGTTCTCGCCATTTTATAAACGAACCAACACCAACCAATATCACTACAGGGATCATCAATGGAATAAATACCCGGCTGAAATACGGCGGGCCAACAGAAATCTTGCCGCCTCCCATCGCTTCCAGTATCAGCGGGTAAAGAGTACCCAGTAACACGGTTAACATGGTGACTAATAAAAAGACGCTGTTTGTTAACAGGGCCATTTCACGGGAGATCAGGCTGAAAGCTGTCTTTGTACGTAGCTGCCAGGCGCGGATCGCAAACAGGCTGAAGGAGATGCCAACAACCAGACCAAGGAAAACCAATATAAAAACGCCGCGTGTTGGATCTGATGCAAAAGCATGTACTGAGGTTAGAACACCGGAACGCACCAGAAAGGTACCCAGCAGGCTTAATGAAAAACTGATAATCGCCAGCAAGATAGTCCAGTTGCGTAGTGCATTACGTTTTTCTGTTACTGCCAGTGAATGGATCAGAGCCGTGCCGGTTAACCATGGCATAAATGAAGCATTTTCAACCGGATCCCAGAACCACCATCCGCCCCAGCCAAGTTCATAGTAAGCCCACCAACTACCAAGTCCAATACCTGCTGTTAAACACACCCAGGCGATTAAAGCCCAGGGGCGAACCCAGCGTGCCCAGGCGGCATCAAGTCGCCCCTGCACCAGCGCCGTGATGGCAAATGCGAAAGGCACAGCAAAACCAACATACCCCATGTAAAGCATTGGCGGATGTATCGCCATTACCGGATCCTGCAATAAGGGGTTTAAATCAGCGCCATCAAAAGGTGCGGGAAAAACCCGTGTAAAAGGGTTTGATGTAAATAAACTGAATAGTAAAAAACCGATACTGATAAAACCCAGCACCGATATAACACCCGCACTTATGTCTGCAGGGTAACGTTTACTGTAAACCGCGATGATGGCCGTCCAGGTACTCAGTATCATGACCCACAAAAGCAATGATCCTTCATGAGCACCCCACACACCCGAGATTCGATAAATCAGTGGTAACTCTGAATTCGAAGTATTCGCGACATACAGCACTGAAAAATCGTGGACGATAAATGAATAGGTCAATATGCCATAGCCAGCAAGTACTAAAACAAATTGCAACAAGGCCGCTGGTCGTGCCACTGCCATCCAGTCAGGTCGACGTCGCAATAATCCCATACCCGGTATGATTGCCTGTACCAGTGCAACGGATAAGGCCAGGATCAATGCAAAATGCCCTAATTCAGGTATCACTCGCCTTTCTCCTCGTAATAATCACCACCGCTGGTTTTCAATGCATGTTCAACTTCTGGAGGCATGTAGTTTTCATCATGTTTAGCCAGTACCTGCTTGGCTATAAATATGCCCTCACTGTTTAACTTACCTTCGGCAACGATTCCCTGCCCTTCACGAAACAGGTCCGGCAGTATCCCCGAATATTCAAGTTGCACTTCTTCGACGGAATCATTCAGTTTGAAACGAACCATTAACGCACCTTCAACTTTTTCCAGACTTCCATCCGTTACCATGCCACCGATGCGGAAATATTCATCGGCGGGTACTTCTCCCGCCGTGACCTGTGATGGTGTATAAAATAAATTAATATTTTCATTTAATGCCATA
>JABHFC010000065.1 GCA_018676275.1 Gammaproteobacteria bacterium
CCCCCATCGTACAAGCTGGTGCCTTGATAGACGCCGCCGCCTAGTTCTTTTATTGGTTTCCACGATCCAAATCCCCATTCACCGACTTTGGTAGCGTCCTTCATAAATTTCATTACCTGGTCCACAGGCGATTTAATAAGCACGGTTGCTGTATAACAGTAATCATCGGTAAGAAGCATAATTTAGTACCTTCCTCTGTTATGGCTCACTTAGTTAATATTGGATTAATGGGTAATGCTTCACGATCAACAATTTCACCGTTCTTAATTACCATACTGATACTCCTCATGTTCTCAATATTGTCTAAAGGGTTTTTATTGAGAATGACAAGATCCGCTAGTTTGTTTTTTTCCACCGTTCCCAGATCCTGTAGTTTTCCATATGCGGCCGCAATATTTCTGGTCGCGGAAACAATTGATTGCATCGGCTTCATTCCTTTTTGACTCATCGCCCGGAACCAGATGAAATGAGCTTCACCCAGCATCTCCGGATGTTCGACATCGAACTCTTTTTGATCTACTTCCACCTCGGTTTTTATCGGGTTGGCAACCCCGGCATCAGTCGCGAGAAGAAGCGGCACCCCTGCTTTCATAAGCCTGATCTGGTTTTCATGCCAAACATTCTGCATTTTTGGTGTTCGCCGAAATAAGTTTGAATTTTCGCTTTCGGCCTTCATTCGCTTCGAAGTCCTGGGTTGGACGGCACAGAATATTTTAGTTTCAAGCATTTGATTAATTAGTGCGTCCGGAATAGGAATTTCCCCAGTCATAGCACAATGCTGCATCATATCTACTCTTGCATTGACAGCCTGCTGCAAGGCCACAACACTACTGGTATGGGTTTGTACTGTTATGTTTCCTTTGTGAGTTTCATCAACGATTACATCCTGTGCCTCGGGAGTAAACAACAGAACACTACTTAAATTCAATAGCTCCGGGAAGCCGGAGCACCCCCTGCAATCGTGTCCATTCACTGCATACTTTAAAAAATCAATGTCACGATTGACATACTTCCTGATTTCACCTCGTAGCTCGTTAGGGCTGAGAAGAGAGAGTTGAGGCCCGGTATTTTCTTCAAATATTGCATTAATACGATTCACAAAAGTTTTTGGCGCAATCCAACTTCCAACAGCATTAAAATCTCTACCAAACGGACCGCTTAGCCCGACTATATTTCCGGCCACATACACTCGACTGCCTGGTATTTCGCCTCGATTAATACGATCCCTGACGTTCATAAGCGGTTGCAGTGGACCCCATGAATCAAAGACCGTCGTAAGTCCGTGTTTTAGTGCAATTTGCGCTCCTTCAGTAATTAACTCTTCAAGTCTGTCCTCGTATCTTGCAATGAATTCAATAGAGACATCTCGAAAGAGATGCACGTTTGCGTCCATTAATCCAGGGACGATATATTTTCCACTAACATCTATAACTCTTGCGTTTTTAGAAATATTTATATGTTTACTAGTTGAACCGATCCGCTTGAACCTGTCTCCATCTATTACAATAATTGAGTTTTTCAAGGGAGGCGCTCCTGTGCCATCAATCAAGGTTGCACCTTTCAGGACGATTTCTCCCTGACACAAAGCTAGTCCGGACCAGACTACCAAAGTTACGGACATAAAAAGCGAACGAAAAGTAATTACATTATTGACGATACTAAATTTCATCTGAAGACTCCCCGAGTATTGATGCCACATCAATTTACACTGAAAATGTTTATTGTAGCCAATTGTTAATTAATCCATAATAATATTAGTCGATTGACTCATAAACCGCAATCCTGTTTGTTTCCCGTCGAAGCATATGAGACAGGACTGACCGGATTTCTAATAGAGACTTCTGATAAGTTAAACTTATATATAGGAGTCTCATTATGAGCAATAATCACGAGAAGTTGGTTAAAGGTATACGTCGTCGTACCCTAAGAAGTATTCCTCTAAGAAAAAGATTCGGATTCTGCTGAAAGACATGCGAGGTGAAGAATGACATACGTACCTGGAGGGTATTGCTAATGGCATAGCATTAAATGGAAAAAGTCTGGGGTTTTTTTCAGTTACTAATATCAATAGCACAGCACTCACTACATTTTCATAAGCAATATGCTTGCATTTAGAATAAATTTTGACGCACACTCTGATCGATATGACGACAAACAATAATAACCAGTATGAAGTAAATAGCCCTAAGACAGTCGCGTTCATTGTCCTTCTCGGTGCCTTTGGTGCTGCTATTCTTTTAGAGGCACCAGTACTTGTTGGCGCAATTGTGACCCAACTCGGTTTTTCAGAAGCACAGGCTGGATACGTGATGTCTGCGGACCTCGGAGGAATGGGCCTCGGTAGTCTACTGGCATTATGGTGGGTAGGGAGAATAAACTGGCGGAAAGTTGCGCGTGTTGCAATGATTGCTGTAGCTATAGGTAATTTGATCACTATCCTGGTTGATAGTTTTGAATTACTTTTATTACTGCGATTGGTCACAGGTACCTTCGCAGGTACGTGTATGGTTATATGCATCGTGACAATTCACTTGATGAAAGACCCTGATAGAGGTTTTGGTCTTTTAATCATGGGGAATTTGCTCTACCAGACAATTGCTATTGTATTATTATCACGAATACTACCGGTTCTTGGATTAGGTTTTGCTTACGGGACTATTGCTTTGGCAATGCTTATTTTCACTTTCTTTGTTCACTATCTCCCGGAATATGGAAAACATAAAATTAATAAGACAGAAAATACCCCTATAGAATACAGAAGACTTTTCTGGGCAATGCTTGGTTTGATTTCAATGCTGTCATACTACATTGGTGTAACCGGAGTTTGGGCATACATAGAACGTTTAGGTGATGGTGCAGGATTAAGTAGTGGAATGATAGGCAACGCTCTTGCAGCATCTTCCGTTCTGGGACTACTGGGTGCAGGGCTTGCAACGATACTTACAGCCAAATATGGCCGGTTGCTACCAGTGTTAACAGGACATTTACTTACAATAGTGGGAATAAGCATTCTCACTACTTCATTCACTTATTCCACGTACATTATTGCAGCATGTATATTTAACTTTGCGTGGAATTTCGTATTGCCCTATATGCTGGCATGCATCGCATCTGTCGATACCACCGGGCGGCTGGTTGCTAGTACAAATGGTTTCGTCGGTATTGGTCTTGCACTTGGCCCGGCAATGGTTGCGAGTGTTTATTCACCAGACAACATTGATTTGGCTATGTGGCTTTGTTGTGGGTTTGTAGGGCTAAGCCTGGTTTTGATTTTGAGGTTATCGTTGTCGCGAAGTGTCAGTGCATAGTGTGCCAATCAGATCTATTTTGATTGTATCCTGCCATACTTACTCATTACCTTAACCAGTTTTTCATGATCAATTGCGTCAAGCGTATAACCTGCTGGCTTAATAGTGGTCATTGATTTTGCAGCTATCATGGCATTAATGATTGCTTCTTCGATAACCTCGACCGTCGCCTCAAATGCCTTATCAAGATGGTGGTTATTCAAAAATTTCATGTCATAACAAACCGGCTGTACATCTTGCATTCCTGTGAACTGTTGTTTATTTGCGGTAGAAAACGCAAGAAAAATATCACCTGAGTACTGACCACCGGTCGTACCGGTTCGTCCCAGCCCTATCGCCGCTCTTTTTGCCATACGATGTAGCTGAATCGGTAACATGGGTATATTTGTCCCAATAATTACAATTATCGAGCCCTGCTCATGACCTATCATCTCTGAAACAAAGGCATTCTCTGTCAGATGTTTTCCTACTGGCACACCCAGGATACTTAATTCTGATCGAAGACCAAAGTTTGATTGTACAAGGCTGGCAACGACATATTCCGATTTATCTATTTTCACCAGTCGCGAGGCTGTTCCCGTTCCACCTTTGAATTCATACGTCATCATACCGGTGCCTCCACCGACATTTCCTTCCTCAACCGACCCGCCTTTCGCAGAGTTAATGGCGTTCAGAACATGGTTCTCGTTGATATGGCGGCCACACGCATCGTTAAGCATGCCATCATAAGTTTCTGCTACAACAGGCAAGGGCCACTCATGACCATTAACCATTTGTTTATGATAATTTTCAACCATCCATCCAACCGTTGCATGGTGGACCATTCCAACAGAATGCGTGTTTGTCAGGCAAACAGGTCCTAAAAAGTAGCCAGCCTCGTTGATCCAATGTGTACCTGTCATTTCCCCGAAGCCGTTTAAGTTATATTGACCAGCCCATACTACATTTGCTTCTTGTTCTTTACCTCGAGGTAGAACTGCTGTAACGCCCGTTCTAATCGGCCCCTTTCCTACTGAAACTTCTCCTTCGCCTTCTATCATTGTTGTAAATCCTACTTCCACACCAGGAATATCTGTTATTGAATTCCATTGACCGGGCTTGCCATTGAAAAGCAAACCGAGATCTCGCGCTCTGACAGGATTTTGCTTATTACTATCTGACATAGTTTTTTCTCATTAATAAGACTTTTTTAGGGACTGAATCACTTCACGAATATGAAATTAATCAGGTGAAGACACATAAACCTTGGTGTTTTTGC
>JABHFC010000066.1 GCA_018676275.1 Gammaproteobacteria bacterium
CGGACTGTTTGCGACGCGCAGCTGGAACGACAGAGATCTGATGTTAACGCGTATGCGAGAGACACGCTTGTTCACACATGATCTTGGTGGTTCCTATGAGGCCGTACGAGAATGCTGGGGCGCCGAAGAAGATGAAACGATTGATTGGCAGTTGGGCGTGATTGATCGACCTGCGGATGAAGTAAGAGCTGCGTTGAAAGGTCGAGACCGTGTTTACCTGCTGATAATTAACACACCGAATGAATGTATTATTGGAGGCGATCGCACTTCTGTACAGAAACTTGTTAAAGCGCTCAAATGTGGTTTCCATCCACTGGAAGGTGTCACCAGTGTGCATTGCGAAGTAGTTAAGCCTGTAGAAGAAGCCTATCGGGAATTACATCTTTTCGAGACAAGTCCACCAGAAGATGTCGCTTTCTACAGTGGAATAGCCGCCAGCCAATATAAAGTGACTAGCGAAAATGCTGCAGACTCTATTGTTCGCCAGGCACTGGAAACATTTGATTACACCAAGCTGATTAACGCTGCTTATGATGATGGTGTCAGGGTATTTATTGAGATGGGACCGGGCGCAAGTTGCTCACGCATGATAGGGCAAATTCTCGGAGAGAGAGAACACATTGCCCGTTCAGTCTGTGTAAACGGTCAAAGTGATGTTGTTAATGTGTTGAAACTGCTTGCACAGCTAAATGCGGAGAGAATTCCTGTTGATTTAAATTCCTTATATAAAAGGACAAGTGTCACGGACGCTTATGCAGTTCATAATAAGATAAGTGTAAATGTAGGTAAGAAACCTTTTGATGTGCCCAGACCACCTGTGCAGGTATCAGAGCAAAGCAGTAAAGAACAACAACAAAGTCAGTTACCGGAAGTGGAAGAAAAAACTGCAAAACTATTTACCCATCCGTTAGTCGCCAGTCAGACTGACCCAATGTCACAACTGGTAGAACAGATGTTGGTTGTAGAGGCGGCAAATGCGGAAGCACAGGATGCCTTTTTGAAAGTGTCTAACGGCATTGCTGAAACCATGAGTGAAGTAGTTTCACTGCAGATGTCATTAATGCAGTCAGTACCTGATTCAGTTTTGTCCAGCGTATCATTCGCTCAGGAACAGCAAATACCCGCGCAAAATGTCGCTTTTGATAGAAACATGTGTATGGAATTTGCTGTCGGTTCATTAGCGAAGATGCTTGGATCTCAATTTGCGCAAGTCGATTCCTATCCAACGCGGGTTAGATTGCCTGATGAACCGCTGATGTTGGTTGATCGCATTATAGAAGTTGAAGGTGAAGCTTGTTCCATGAGTCATGGTCGTGTCGTTACCGAGCATGATGTGCTTGACGGCGCATGGTATCTGGATGCAGGTCGTATTCCGACTTGCATAGCGGTCGAAGCCGGGCAGGCAGATTTGTTTTTATCTGGTTATCTAGGCATTGATTTACAAACTCACGGACTTGCGGTGTATCGCTTACTGGATGCCGAAGTATGTTTTCATGGACCATTGCCACACGCGGGTCAAATTATTAATTATGATATTCATATTGATAATTTCTTCCGGCAGGGTGATACCTGGTTATTCCGATTCGGTTTTGATGGGACAGTAAATGGTCAGCCCCTGATCACGATGCGAAATGGTTGTGCCGGATTTTTCACGCAAGCAGAACTGGATGCAGGTAGAGGCATTGTACGCACTTCACTGGAAACCCGAAGTGTTGCGGGCAAGCGCGCAGATGACTGGTCTTACCCGGTGGCAATCAACAAAGAATCTTACAATGATGAACAGATTAATGCTTTGCGTAAAGGTGATCTGGCTTCTTGTTTTGGAACTGCCTTTGAGAACCTGTCATTAACAAACCCCGCCGGCTTACCTGGTGGAAAAATGACCTTGGTGCATCGAATCCTGTCACTTGAACCTGAGGGTGGGCGATTCGGCCTCGGCATTATTACCGGGGAAGCTGATATTCATCCTGATGACTGGTTTTTGACCTGTCACTTTGTGGATGACCAGGTGATGCCCGGTACGCTGATGTATGAATGTTGTTTACATACCTTACGGGTTTATCTTTTACGCATGGGCTGGGTCGGCGAGGCTGAAGAATTCGTTTACGAACCGATCGTCGGTGTAACCAGCAAATTAAAATGCCGTGGTCAGGTACTGGCTACTACGAAAAAAGTACAGTATGAAATCAGTCTGAAAGAAATTGGCTATTCAGAGGAGAGTAATACTCCTTATGTCATTGCCGATGCCTTGATGTATGGCGATGGCAAAGCCATTGTGCAAATGAGTAACATGTCTTTACAACTGACAGGTCTGAGCAGACAACGAATAGAATCAATCTGGGCGAATGTTGGAACAAAGAGCGGTTCATTAGCTGATAACAAAGAAACAACCCTGTTTGATTATGATTCCATCAATGCTTTTGCGGTCGGTAATCCCTCTGCTGCCTTTGGTGATAAATACCGGGTTTTCGATGAGGAACGCATTATCGCGCGCCTGCCGGGACCGCCGTTTCAGTTTCTCGATCGCATCGTTTCGATAAAAGATTGTGAGCAATGGCAGTTAAAAGCCGGTGCCGTAATTGAAGGTCAGTATGACGTACCGACAGATGCCTGGTATTTCGCTGCGGACCGACAAAATGTGATGCCATTTTCAGTGCTGCTGGAGATAGCCCTGCAACCCTGCGGCTGGTTGGCTGCTTATCTCGGTTCCGCACTGACAAGTGATATTGACATGTCATTCAGAAACCTGGGCGGTAAGGCGACACAATTTCTCGCCCTTGGTCCTGATAGCGGTACCCTGACGATAAAAATCAAGATCACGAATGTTGCCCTGTCTGGTGGCATGATTATTCAGAATTATGATTTTGAAGTACGCTCTGCTGAGGGCCTTGTTTATGTCGGTGATACCTATTTCGGCTTCTTTTCCAAAGCCGCGCTGGCAGATCAGGTGGGTATCAGAGAGGTGCAACCCTATGCTCCGAATGAAAGCGAGAAAGAGCGGGCTTTACAGTTTTCCTACCCTGAAGGTGCGCCTTACCCGGACGAACAGATGCGCATGGTCAATCAGGTGGATTGTTTCGATGCTGAAGGTGGTCCTCATGGACTAGGCTTTATTCGCGGTACTGCCGAGGTGAATCCCGATGCCTGGTTTTTCAAGGCACATTTTCATCAGGATCCTGTCTGGCCGGGATCGCTGGGACTGGAATCCTTCATGCAATTGCTCAAAGTTGTTGCCCACCAACGCTGGGGAGAAGGTAATGGTGGTCTCAAATACGACTTTCAGTGTATGGCACTGGGCCAGCAACACAGCTGGTTATACCGGGGGCAGATTTTACCTGTCGATGAAAGAGTGACGGTACAGGCGGTTATTACCGGAGTAGACGACGAGCAAAAACAGCTTGTGGCAGAAGGTTTCTTAAGCGTAGATGGCAGAATTATCTATCAGATGAACGACTTTGCCCTTAGAATGACCGAATCATGAATTATCGCAAAGTTTACATGGAGTCCATAGGCTACGAGTTGCCTTCTGAAGTCATCACTTCTGATGATCTGGAAGAGCGTCTGATGCCTATGTATGACGCTCTGCATATTGCACCGGGACAGCTGGAAGCACTGACAGGCATTACCGAGAGACGCTGGTGGGATGCCGGCCATGCTTTGTCAGATGGCGCAGCGGCCGCGGCGCGCAAAGCAATCTCCGAATCCAATGTCGAGCCGGGCGATATCGGTGTATTGATATATTCCGGGGTCTGTCGGGAGAATTATGAACCGGCTACAGCCTGTGCCGTAGCCGACAAGATTGGTATTCGTTCGGATGCCTATATCTATGACATATCTAATGCTTGCCTGGGTACACTGAATGGCATTATCGATATTGCCAATCGTATTGAATTAGGTCAGATCCGCGCTGGCATGGTGGTCTCCTGTGAATCTGCAAGGGAAATCGTCGAAACCATGATTGATCGTATGGTTAAGGAAAAGTCGATGGAGATATTCAGTTCGTCGCTGGCGACACTAACTGGAGGCTCAGGTGCTGCTGCGGTTTTATTGACAGACGGTTCTTTCGATAATGCTCAATCTCATCGCTTGATTGGCGAAGCTACCCGAACCGCTCCGGAACATCATCGCCTATGTCGTTGGGGTATTACCTTTACCCCGGCCGAGTTGGGCAAATTAATGTTTTCGCCGGACAAACTAATGAATGCACTGGACGAGGTTCTGCAACCAGATGCGATTCCTACGGCAATGAAGGAAATAATGACCAGTGAAAAATTGCCTCCAATGATTTCCAACCTGATGCCGTCGGAATCATTACCAGCAGCCATGACTGAATTCATGTCTACAGATTCTGTTTCGGTATTAAAGCACGGCGCAAAACTTGGTGTCGGAACCTGGGGTGCGTTTCTGAATAAAATGGGTTGGGCAAGAGATCGGGTCGATAAAGTGATTTGTCACCAAGTGGGAACAGGTCATCGTGATACTATCCTTAAAGAACTGGGCATTGCTCCGGAAAAGGATTTCAGCACATTCAAATATCTTGGCAATATGGGCACTGTGTCATTACCGATGACAGCAGCCATTGCGCATCAGCGGGAATTTCTTAAACCCGGTGATTACGTCGGTTTTCTAGGCATTGGTAGTGGTCTTAATTGCCTGATGATTGGTTGGGAATGGTAATAGTTTAAAGAAGTAAAAATTAATCTTTGCTACCCGCTTTAGTAACACTTCTATTTTGATATACATACAGCACTTCCTGTCCGGTAACGATATAAAACAATAAATGCTTTATCCTGATTACCCCTTTAATAATCACTACGTTAATCTAAGGGGATTAAAACTCCACTATCTTGACGAAGGATCGAAAGATGCCGAGCCTGTTGTTATGGTACACGGTAATCCGAGCTGGTCTTTTTACTACCGAAAGCTGGTGCAGACATTGAGTCCTGATTATCGATGTATTGTTCCGGATCATATTGGTATGGGCCTGTCGGATAAGCCTTCGAATAATAATTATGAATTTACGCTGGATCGACGTGTAGATGACCTCGAAGAGTTGCTTGATCAACTTAAGGTAAATAAAAACATTACATTGGTTGTACATGACTGGGGTGGAATGATAGGAATGGCATTCGCCAACCGTTATCCCGAACGAATTAAACGCCTGGTTATACTAAATACAGGAGCCTTTCATTTACCAAAAGATAAATCCGTACCCTGGCAGTTGGTGCTGAGTCGTATTCCGATCTTTAATGCTATTTTGAACCAGGGACTAAATCTATTTTGCCTGGGTGCAGTAAAGTATTGTGTTACGCGCAAACCGATGCCTGAAGATGTCGGGCAGGCTTATGTTGCACCGTATAACTCCTGGCAGAATCGACTTGCAGTGAAGAAGTTTGTCGAGGCAATTCCGTTGAAGCCGGGAGATAATGGTTACGACACAATTGACAAGGTTGAGCAGGGTTTGGAACAGTTTTCTGCTGTACCAATGTTGATATGCTGGGGGCTCAAAGATTTCGTATTTGATGAACATTTTCTTAATGAGTGGGAAAAACGTTTTCCGAAGGCAGAGACACATCGGTTTGAAGACGCAGGACATTACATACTTGAAGATGCTGCAGAAGATGTTATTCCATTAATTAACGAGTTTATTAAAAATCATCCAATCTGATGAGGTCCTAATGAATTCGATTAATATAGCTTCATATTTACCTGTCATGGCAAAGGCACAGCCAGATACCTTGGCTGTCGCTATACAAAATAGTAGCAGCGATTATCCTCGTTATACCTATGGTGAACTTGATCAGGCAAGTGATCTCCTTGCACGAGGCTTGCAGGAAGCAGGTATTGTTAAAGGTACTCGTACCGTTTTGATGGTGACGCCCGGGCTCGAGTTTTTCGCCCTGGTATTTGCATTATTTAAAATTGGTGCTGTGCTGGTTGCAGTTGATCCCGGAATGGGTGTTAAGAACCTTGGGAAGTGTCTGCAAGAAGCAGAACCTGAAGCGTTTATTGGTATTCGCAAAGCTCATGTCGCCAGGATACTCAAACAATGGGCTAAATCTACGATCAGGATTAATGTAGTGGTTGAAGCATCGAAACTGGCAGGCTTGTTCATGATAGATATGGGCAGGCTTTATGAGTTGGGTGCGCATTCAAATAAAGCGGCAATGAATAATGTCGAAGCTGATGATAAGGCGGCCATACTATTTACCAGTGGCAGTACCGGAGTGCCAAAAGGAGTGAATTATACTCATGGCAATTTTACTGCACAGGTAAAGGCTTTACAAAGTTTGTACGATATACAAGCGGGTGAAATTGATCTGGCAACTTTTCCCTTGTTCGCACTTTTTGCACCAGCCATGGGTATGACATCAATCATTCCTGATATGGATTTTACCCGTCCGGGAAGCGTTGATCCGGTGAAGATATATAATGCAATAAATGATTTCAAAGCGACGACTATGTTTGGTTCACCAGCCTTGCTTAACCGGGTTGGCAGATGGGGAGCGGAGAATGGCAAACGTTTACCAACTTTACGACGGGTATTGTCTGCAGGTGCGCCGGTGTCTCCCGCAATCATTCAACGTTTTGATCAGTTGCTGGAAGATGGTGTCGAAATATTTACACCCTATGGTGCAACGGAATCATTACCTGTTACTTCAATTGGTAGCAGGGAAGTATTACTGGAAACAGGGAAACTGAGCGGTGAAGGAAGAGGCGTGTGTATCGGTAAACCCGTTGAAGGAATTGAGGTAAAAATTATTGAAATTAGCGATCAGGCAATCGCTGGCTGTAAAGATGCACAGTTTGTGGAAAGAAATCAGATTGGTGAAATTATTGTTCAGGGCCCACAGGTAACGGCATCCTATTATAATCGAGCCAGCTCCAATGAGCTTGCAAAAATAAGTGACGATGAAGGTGGTTTTTATCACCGTATGGGCGATCTTGGCTATTTCGACGTGCGCGGACGTTTATGGTTTTGTGGACGCAAAAGTGAAAGGGTAGTAACTGAAGCCAGAACATATTATACGGTGTGCTGCGAAGGTGTCTTTAATAAGCATAGTCGCGTTTATCGTTCAGCACTGGTATCAATAAGCAAAGCAGGTGAAACCAGGCCGGCACTATGTGTCGAGCTGGAGAGTGATAGCAAACATACTAATCACAGGGTTCTCATTCAGGAGCTGCTGGACATAGGCAGTGCTATTGATCATACCTCAACAATAAAAGACTTTATGATACATCCTGCATTTCCTGTAGACATACGTCATAACGCAAAAATTGGGCGCGCTGAACTTGCCGAGTGGGCACAGCAGCTGCAAGTCTGATGCGTGTTCTGGTAACAGGTGCAGGTGGTTTTTTAGGACAGTCTATTGTCAGGGCCTTACATGGCAGAGGAGATGAGGTCTGTACTTTACAACGCGGTGAATATCCTGCCTTGAGTGAATTGGGTGTTGTCATAAACAAGGGTGACATTGCCAACAAAGATACTGTAATTCAGGCAAGTGA
This sequence comes from Gammaproteobacteria bacterium, assembly GCA_018676275.1. Lineage (GTDB taxonomy): Bacteria > Pseudomonadota > Gammaproteobacteria > Eutrophobiales > Eutrophobiaceae > WLWS01. Next base: position 7,507 of record JABHFC010000066.1, read on the forward strand.
AAACTGTGATGCAATTATACATGCTGCAGCCAAGGCCGGTGTCTGGGGTGATTATCAGGATTACTATCGAAGCAATGTCTGTGGCACCTTAAATGTTATAGACGCCTGCAAGAAAAATAGAATTGCAAAGCTGGTTTATACCAGCTCGCCAAGCATTGTTTTTGCAGGTGAAGATGAAGATGGCATAGACGAAACAACGCCATTACCAGAACACTATCTAACCAATTATCAGCGCACAAAGGCAGAAGCGGAAGAACTGGTTTTGATGGCAAACAATGACGAATTAGCGACGGTTGCCTTACGCCCGCACCTGATTTTTGGACCTGGTGACCCTCACCTGGCACCACGTATAATCGAGCGTGCTTTAAGCGGCAGGTTGCGGCTTGTTGGTAATCGAAAAAACCTGGTTGATATAACGTTTATAGATAACGCAGTATCTGCTCACCTGCTGGCACTGGATGCTTTACAAACCGGTGCTGATTGTGCAGGTAAAGCCTACTTTATTAGTAATGATGAACCCATGCCAATGGCGGATATTGTTAATCGAATTCTAAAGGCAGCGAGTTTGCCAGCCGTTAAAAAGACAGTTTCTCCCGGGCTTGCTTACTCTGTGGGTATTGCTATGGAAGCGGTATATTCCCTTTTCCATATAAAATCTGAACCCTTTATGACGCGTTTTATCGCGCGGCAGCTATCTCGATCGCATTGGTACAATATCAGTGCCGCAAAACGTGATTTAAAGTATGAAGTAAAAGTAAGTATCGAAGAAGGTATGCAGCGATTGCAGCAGGCAATGAACGAGAGTAGTGATGTGGGATAGTCCGCCTGAAGGTCTGAAACTGGATGCCAATTATATTGATGTATGGCGAACGCGAATAGATTTGCCTGAAGAAGAAGTGAAGCGTTATGCCCTGACTTTATCAGAGGAAGAGCGGGAAAGGGCTGCCAGATTTACCTTTCCGGATAAATACGAGGAATATGTCGTCAGCCGTGGCTTATTAAGAAGAGCTTTAGCCCATGTGCTTAAACAAGCTGCCACTGACTTTCAATTTGAATACACAGATAGTAAGAAACCTTATCTGTCGAAAAAATATGGCGGTCAAAGCATATCTTTTAATATCAGTCATTCCCATGGGCAGGCACTTGTGGCCATATCTCTGCAAAGAAACATTGGTGTTGATATAGAGAAAATTCGGACGGATGTCGAATATGAAAAACTGGCCTCACGCTTTTTCTCAGAGGCAGAGCATAAACAGCTTATGCAATTACCACAGGATGAGCGGGCAAGATCATTTTTTGCTATCTGGACACGCAAGGAAGCTTTCGTTAAAGCGATAGGCAAAGGTATTGCCTTCGGTTTGAGTGAATTTGATGTCAATGTCGAGCCGCAGGAACCCCCGCTCATGCTGGTCACACGATGGAATCCGCAAGACGTATCCAGTTGGTTGATGGCAACTATTGATTCTGATCCAGATTACATGGCGACACTAGCGACAGATGGTGGTGATTTTCAGCTTAGATGTTGGCAGTAATTTATAAGGGCCAGAATCATTATCTTTGATTAAGGAAAAAGATAAGCTCTGGCAAGATTATGCAGAGAAAGAACTGACCGGGGTCTGATGAATAAGAAGTATTCGTTGTCCCTAAAATTATATATTAAAGAGAAATATGAATTTAAAACTGGAAGAAGCAAAAAGGGAGCAGATAGAAGATATATGCCGGCTGGTGAATATTGCATACCGTGGTGAACAGGGCTGGACAAAAGAAACCGATCTGGTTGGAGGAGAACGAGCAAATGAAACTGAAATCCTCGGCTATATCACTGATCCGAATGCTCATTTATTGATTGCTGTGGAAAATGAAGAAATAGTCTCGTGTATATGTATTGAGAAAAAAGATGATAATGCCTATATCGGTTTATTTGCCGTACACCCCAAGTTACAGGGAACCGGTCTGGGTAAAACAATATTGTCTCAGGCTGAACAGTATGCATCGAGCAATCTGAAAGCCGAAAAGTATGTGATGGTAGTTTTGTCACAACGAAAAGAACTGATTGAGTATTATGAACGACGTGGTTATGTGAGGACAGGAAACAAGCAGGATTATCCTGTTCACCTGAATGTAGGTACCCCCCTGATGAATGATTTAACGGTTGAGTATCTGGAAAAAGACGTATAAGTAAAATTCGTCTTCTTTGCTTCTGGTTATTTTAGATATTTTGCAAGTGTCTATATTACCTTTAGCTATTGAAATTCCAGAATATCGCCTGGCTGACAATCAAGCTCTTTGCAGATTGCATTCAAGGTAGTAAAACGAATAGCTTTTGCCTTACCTGTTTTTAAAATCGAAATATTCTGCTCTGTTATTCCAATTCGTTCGGCGAGCTCGTTAGATTTAATTTTGCGTTTCGCTAGCATTACATCAAGATTAACGATGATAGTCATAAGCCTGATTACACCGTGTAAGCCTGTTCGTCATTTAATTTGCAGGCTTCATTCATAACCCAGGATATGACCACGACGATAATGCCTGTTATTAATGTGGCGATCTCAGAGCTACTGATCCCCAGCGCTAGTGTACGTTTTCCTGGTGGATGATTGAATGTGAGGACAAGGCTCAGTAATGGAATGGAAATAAACTTAGCTACTACCCAGTAAATTAAAGTATGTCCAAGGCGGCGATAACAATTTACATTGTTGACGGAGAACACAATGGCCTTTTCATACAAACCAAATAGTTCCTGTAGCGTGATCAGGCCATAGATCGCAACAGCTCCCGGAAGAAAACTAATAAGAAAAGCCAGTGAAAGTGTTGAATAAGGAAGCAGTTGATTAAGGTCAACGGGCAGACCGACTTTGAAGCCAGCAGAGAGCTGATTGAAAAATAACCAATAGAACAAAATCAACATTGGGGTGCAGATTGTTAAGATCATAAACAATCTGGTCAATTTACCGCTGATACGCTGTATTCGAATCAAATTTTCGTTAGCCATGGGGTCACCACTGTTGAATGCTTGGAAGGAGTATACACAAGAATAGTTGTTTAGCAATAATAAATTATCGATAAACAATAATTATTTATAATTGAAAATAACTTCAAATCGATTTGTTAAACATAATACAAAAGTGATAAACCAATGAAATATAAGTAATTTATTGATTTATATTATTCATAGATAGGCAATGTTTAGTTCTCATGCCAATAAAGCCAGGGAATTTCATAAGCAATCGGCTCTCACATTCAGGTTTAAGGGTAATAGTCGGCTGTCTATTTACAGGCCCCATGCTTATGGCACAAGACACTGAAGATTTAGCGGTTTGGGATGGCGTATCCGAAAACATGGGCAAGTAAGAAACATATAAACACTTTTTCGGTATTGATAATTTTCAGTCTCTGCAGTTCGGGTTATTTCAATATGATGCTGACTCAGGTGTGCGTGATGTTTTCCTGAGTTTGAGTAGTGTCACAAGTTCGATCAACTCTGGTCTGTTTTAGATCAGGTGAGTTACAGGCATTTACTCACTGATGCAGCAAATAGCCGAATCGTTAAGGAGGTAGGTTCAGAGAATAACTTCATAGTGGGTCTTGGCATAAATTACACCTTCTAAAAGGCTGATTATTGTAATGCCAAGGTGCTAAATGTAGTCTACACTCTTTGTATTCCTAATTAGTTATTAAAGAATATCCATGAGTGAAATTTGCCCTACAGCTGCGCTGGAGCTTAATCAGGAGCTGTCACTTTTGTCAGATAGTGACCAGGCTCACGGTACCATTCATGCTCTGATTGAAAAGTCGAATTTCTTTTCAGATCTGGATCAGGATGAAATTGCCATGCTGGCAGTCTGGATAAAAGCTTTTAAAGCACCGACAGGTACCATGATACTTAAAGAAGGTGATCCGAACGCGAGTCTTTGTATCATTGTTGAAGGTGATGTAAATATCTTTAAGGAAACTTCACACAATGAGCATATAAGAATTGCCGAAATTAGTAGCGGAGCCAGTATTGGTGAAATGGGTGTGATTGACGGTCAGCCTCTGTCAGCTTCAGCAGTCAGTTCAAGTGACTCGGTAGTGTTGATAATGACACCGAAAGATTTTAATAATCTGATGACAAAAAATAGCAATCTGGGTGTAAAAATATTACTGACCTTAGCAAAGCTAATTAGCCTGCGTTTGCGTTCTACCACCCGTCGACTCGCTGACTCACTCGCCGTCAAAGGTAAAACCTGATCAGACTTTATTGAAATAGAAGTATCTTGAATTGATTTATATAACTTTTCTAGGTCGCTAGAATTCATAGTCGAGGAGAAAACGCACATTTTCATTGGCAGTCCGGCCATTAAAACCGAAGATAACCCCAAGTTCCCACTTTAGTTTGTTATGCCCTGTTCTGACAGTACCGAGCAAAGCCGGGCCGATACCGCGGGTCTCCTCATCCATATAAAGTTCGATTGCGGGTTCTATCAAAGGCGAAGCACGATATTTAATTTGGCTATGTAGCACCGTTTCAAATTCATCCTGTATGCCACTTCCGTACTCATAATCAATGGAAAAATTTATCGTACCGTTCCAACGTCCCCATTGTTTTTCTGATAATAGCGATACGCCCCCTTCCCACTTGTTCAGCGCAGTGTCTCTCTCAAGCTCAAACAACAGACCCCAGTCCGCCCAGTATTCGCCTTGTTCGGTGAGCTGATATTTTGCTTCCAGCTCAAAAGTAGAGACTGAAAACCTGTCCATGGGCGGGTTCCTGGCGATGACATATGCTTCCAGTGAAAATTGTTCGGTCAAACTCATAGCAAAAGAGAGACTATGAACCTGTAAACCATCAAGGTGCGACTGATTGTTATCATTTTTATATAGTGTCCTGTATTCGAGCTCCTTCTTATAGGCTTCCACATAAGGATGGTAAACCTTGTCTATCTCGGCGTATGCCAGGGGGGACAAATACAACAGGAAAAAGAATAAATAAAAACTGTCTCGTCTCATTATTCAGATCCTGTGTCGTCTTGCATAAAGGAAAATACTGAGCAGACTAATTGCAATCGTGGAAAAGTAAAAAACAACCTGTAACCCATCCGGTGTCGCTTCATAGCCAATCATTGCATAAAGCAATTGTCCCAATAATGACTGTTCGGAAATAATGTTCGAGGAATCCCAAAGCGTTTTGGTGAAAGGCAACCAACCAGACTGGATTAGGTAAAGTGATGCCTGAGATGACATACCTGCTGCAACCAGGACTAAAAGAAAAATAGCGATTTTCATGAGGGTACTGCGGGATAGGTTTACCAAAATATAATACACAATAGCCCCAAAGCTTATACCGATACCCAGGCCGAGTATGCCGCCTATAAAGAAAGCCAGATTGTTGTCATGACCAAGCATGTATGAATAGCAGTATATTGAAAGCTCTAGCCCTTCATGCATGATGGCTAAACATAATATTAGTATGAAAACCCAGCTTATATGTGTGGACAGTCTGTCGTTCAATTCCGGTTTATCCCTGCGTAGAAAGTTCGAAAGCCAAAGACAAATGATAATTGCACAAGTCGCCATAAAAAATAGAAAGGTAGCATTCATAATTTCCTGTCCGGTACCATCGAAGCTATTGGTGATCCGTTCCATAAGTAAGGCACCGATACAAGCGCCAGCGACGCCAGTGCTGATGGTAGGAAATAACCACCTTCTTTCAACATCAAACCTCTGGCACAAGGCCAGGAGAACACTGAATAAAAGAGCAGCTTCTATGGCCTCTCTAAGGAATATAATGACTGTTACTAACATACTATTTCACTTCTATATTTCCCTGTGCAGTTTCAGGATTGAACTCCCCGAAAAACGGATACTTGCCAGCTTTGAGTGGCCCAAGAAAGATAACTCCCTTACTTTTCCCCATAATCACTTTCTCCCTGTTTAATTCATAACTCTCAAATTCTTCCGGTGTAAGGTCATCATTAAAGATGAGTAGTTTGATTTTCTTACTTGCCGGGATTGTCAAAACTGATGGGTAAAACAAGTGATCTTTTATATGCAATTCATAAATCAGCGTCTCAGCACTTATATTATTGGCCTGAGCAAACAGGAACACGAGAAAAAGTACGCGTCGAAGCAGGGCGCAATTAACTTCACATTGGACAGTAATACTTAATAGCCAATTCATGTTCGATTCCGCATTTTCTGGGGAAATATTACACTGAATGAGAGGCCGCTATCGAAACAGGATGCTGCCAGTTTTAATTCTGCCTCATGAAGTTCAGCAATGTATTGTACGATTGACAGGCCCAGACCACAGCCGGGTGCGTCAGACAGATGTCGGTCTCCTCCTCGTCGATAGAATCGCTCAAACACTCGGTCATATTCATCTTCCGGTATACCTGGCCCGTTATCAATAACAGTAAGGGTACAGCGATGGTTGACGACTCGAATTTCTATCCTTACTTTCCCACCTTCCTGAGTATAATTTACAGCATTGAGAATAATGTTTTTGAGCATTGTTTCAATTGCGAATGCATCCCCAAATACCTGACAGCTTTCCCCGTCAAAGGTGATTTCCTGTTTTTTTGCGTCGATGTTGTCGATAAGCGTTTCAAGTACATTACGAGTAATGTCAAATAAATCCACATTTTCAAATTGTGCCATATACCGATCTGGCGTCATTCTGTTTAGAAGGAGTATCTGCTCAACAACGTAGTTTATTCGCTGCAGTCCCAGCTCAAGTTTTGAGGCTGAGTTTGGCACGATATCTAAATCGTTCATCAGGTTCTGTAAATGAATCTTAAGCGCAGCGACAGGAGTTCTTAATTCATGAGCAACATCGCTATTGAATCGCTTTTGCCGCGCGAATGATTGTTCCAGTCTATAGAGCAGATCATTGGTTGAACCTGCCAATTCGGCTAATTCCCTCGGAACCTGTTCCAGTTTTATTGAGGTGAGATCACTTGCTTCTTTTGAACGTAATTGAGCAGCCAGGTTTTGAATGGGTTTAAGTCCAAAACCGACAATAAACCAGACCAAAATTCCTGTGATGGGTATAGAAAGCACAACCGGGAAGACCGCTTTCATAATTATCGTATCAGCAAGCTGATATCGAACATCTTCTCTTTCGGCTACCATTATCCACTGTTTTGTCATCGTATTTTGCGTGACATAGGTATTCCAGCGGTACTTTGAAAAATTCACTTGTGAAAAACCAGGTTCAAAATTTGCCATAGGTTTAGATGGAGCATTGGAAGAATGTAGAATCAATTTTTGATTGACACTAAAAACCTGGTAAGCATTATTCGCAGATCGCACGTCAGAATATATTTCTTCTTCCGTCCCTACGACCGGCAATTTTTCCGATAGTATGATGAGAATATCCGCTTGTTGTCTTAACTGATCTTCAAACAGTAATTGTGATTCATCCATGCTTTCACGATAACCATGTAGTGCTGTAATAAAGCTGACCAGCGTAATAACAGAAATCAGCACGACAACGAGAAATGTTCTAATGGAAGTCACTGCTTTTTTATAATGTATCCCATTCCATGAACGGTGTGGATATATGCGTCTGGCAATTTTTTCCTGAGGTTGTGTATGTGTACTTCAATTGCATTACTTGCAATTTCCTCACCCCAATCATACAACTTTGATTCCAGGTTTGATTTTGTCAAAATCGAGCCTGCATTTTCCATAAGTGCTTTTAGTAACATATATTCACGTCGGGATAATTGTGAGCTTTTCTGTTTAACCATTACCTGTGACGACATGGTATCCAAACTCACTTCTCCAATGACGATTTCGTTTAAAGCTGAATTACTTATTCTGCGTTCCAACACCCTGATTCTGGCAATCAGTTCCTTAAGTTCAAAGGGTTTGGTTATATAATCATCTGCGCCGCTGTTCAGACCTGCGATTTTTTCATCCAGCATATCCCTGGCGGTTAAGATAATGACCGGGGTTGACAGACCTTGCTTTCGCATCCGTTTTAATACGTCCATGCCATCCATACCAGGCAGACCTAAATCAAGAATGAGTATATCTGGCGGCACCGTCTTAAGGTGGGTAAGAGCTTCCGTGCCGTCAACAACATGATTCACAGAAAAATGTTCTCTTTTCATTGCGCTAATGATGCCATCAGCAAGTAGTTTGTCATCTTCGACCAACAGAATATTCATCGCGCATACCAAAAGCATGGGAACGGTCTGAAATCAGATCGTTTACCGTTACTCATAGAAACTGGTAACTCAGATTTATCATAAATTTCTTATAACAGACATACCTGTCGAGGAAAAGCACTCGATCTTTGTGTGGGGACAGACGATCCCCTTTAATCAAACTGCAAACTATAGCTCTCTTTCCGAGCGATAATACACTAGAGGTATTGACACACGCAGGGTATTGGAACCCAATATCTGTGTTTACTCTTATAACCAGTCAAGCTTCTCCCGGGGAGATTATTTTTTTCTATCCCTAATTTTCTCAATAGCCTGCTGAATTTCCTGTCGACGACCCTCATCAGCAAGTTGTCGACCACTGCGTGGCGACGCTTTTAAGGCCTTTTCCAGAGAAATCAACGCGAGGTCGTATTTGCCTTCAGATAACAGATAGTCTCCATAAAAGTAATTAGAATCAATTCCATCGGGGTTTAATTCCAGACCCTTTTCAAGCATTTTCTTTGCTTTTTTTGAACTACCAAACCCGATCGGCCAGGAAGGTACCTGATAATAGAGAGACCCCAGACTTGTGTAGGCAGAACCACCCATTGCCTCTGGATTTATTTTTATGGCTTTTTCAAATGAATATCTAGCCTTTTTTACTTCTCCAAGAGCACCGAGACCACCCTTGGCACCCGAGTAGGTTGCACGAATAATCCCTTCCCATATTAACAAGTCAATATCCTCCGGATTATTTTCGACAAGCTCGCTGGTTTTTTCAGTTAGTTTCGCAAGCAGCTGTTCCTGTTCCTTTTCTGGAACTCGATACTTTATTTCAGCCCATTCTGTCTGAAGTTCACGTACGGTTTCAGAAGGCTCAGCAATTGCATAGACATTTATAAATGTAAGAATAGTTAATAAAAGAAATTTCATATTGTCTTCCTCGAGATTTCTGCAGGTTTTAAATGAGCATAATGGGAAATAGTGTCAAGCTGCCCCGTTAGACTACGGTCAACAAGTTTTGGGAAAAGGCTATTTATTTTCACAAAGAGTTTTTCCGGCCAACCAAGATACTGGCTCGTCGACATGTTTTTCTCAATCAGCGAAAGTAGCTGCGATGCAACCACTTCCGGTAGATCCATTTTAACTCCAAGCGCCTCATTCATATCATTAACCCGGTTGCTATTAAAACCCGTTCGAGTTGCTCTTGGTGCTATATAACTGACTTTAAGGTTTGTCCTGGCTAATTCACGCCTTAGAGTTTCAGTAAATCCTCTGATGGCGAATTTGGTTGCACTATATATGGAAAAACCCGGATAGCCGATAGAACCGAATATGGAACCAAAATTAATGATATGCCCATGCTCAGCCTTTTTAAGCAGAGGCAATAATATTCTGGTAAGTAATATGGGAGATGTAATGTTAACAGTAATCATACTTTCCACATCTTCTTCTTCGATTTCCTCGAACAGAGAAAAAACATTTACACCAGCACAATTAATCAGAATATCCAGTTCACCATACTTATCTTCAATAAAGGATTTGACAATTTCACGTCCCTCTTTTGTACTCAAATTGGCACATAGATAGCAAAACTCTGCGCCGGTTGATGCTAATTCTTTCTCCATACCATCAGGCAATGACTGTCGGATATCGGCAAGAATTAAATTGGCACCCCGTGATGCAAGCACTTTTGCAATTTGACTACCAATACCTCCTGCTGCTCCAGTGAGTAAAATTTTTCTGTTTTTAATCATATTATTTACCTTTTTCTATGCGGCTCTAGCTTTGTTTTTTTCAAGCGTTCTAAATATTTCTGCGTAAAGATAATAAAAATTATTTGCGGCGTGGAGAATTGACTGTTTATCATCTGCATCTTCGATTCGATTTATCAACGACTCAAGGAAATCCATGTGCTCGATGTCGAGACTACCGTGCGATTGCAGATAACTGAATGCATTCTGCTCAAGGCCCAATGTCTTCTGGATGGTGTCAGCAGCTCTGGTGGCGAGCTTTATGCTGGTACCTTCTAACACAAGCACCATGCCGAAAAAAGCTAATGGATTAACTCTGTGAATAGTGTCATACGCATACGACACCATGAGTTCTGTAGCCATGCTGGGGGTACCATTCAAAACCGCAATTCTGTCACCACCTGCGGCTTCAATGTCATTTAATACCCATTCCTGATGCCCCATTTCTTCCTTGATGTACTCGCCAACAGCTTCTCTCAACCATTCCTGATCCATGCTTATTCTTGACCCTACGGCCATAAGAAGTGGTGTCGTATGCCGCACGTGGTAATAGGCCTGAGTCAAAAATGCAATATAGTCCTGGACATCTATA
>JABHFC010000067.1 GCA_018676275.1 Gammaproteobacteria bacterium
TATCTATACCACTCTGTAATTTTTTTTCTGCTCATCAGCTTTAAGCTTGTCATCACCATCTCAAACTTCAATTCAATTGCAGAGATCATGAAGAGCCACTTAACGCCTTTAGTAGATGCATAATTAATGCCATCAATGCAATGTTTATAAAGGAGAGAGTTTAGACGTGGAAAATAACCTTAAAAAGAGAGGGTTTAGAAGTGGAAAGTAACCTTACGATAATGCGATAGTTTTTTCCTCAAGATTTTTGGTAATCCTTTTTTTGTTATTTGCAATGCAATATGCAATATGCTGCTGTTCATCCCGGATTATTTTTCATCACACAGCTGTATTGGTGTGATCAGTCTAAAACACCCTCTTTATTGGCCTGTACCCTGATTGCTTACTTGAAGGTTTGATTTACGGAGAGAGTTTAGAAGTGGAAAGTAATCTTACGATAACAATTTGGTTAATTATTGTGATTGGTTTGTACTGATTTGTAACTACCGCGCACAGCTAGGAAAACACACACAGAACTCATATCTTAACGATTTAATCGAATCTATCGAGATGAAATACTGAGTATGCATTCAAAACATTAACTGAAGTACGAGTGATTACGGATAACTGGATCCGTGAATACAACGAAGAATAGCCACATGACTCATTCGGGGGATTAACATGGTGTTCTATTGCTTTTTGCTACACAATTTGCAGTATGCTAAAAACTTTGCAATTTTTAGCATACTGCTGTTCGTCCTGGATTATTTTTCATTAGCAGTATTGACTACGGCGATGTTGCGTTACCTCCGGCCATTGCGGCCCTTGTCCTTACGGCCCTTGTCCTTGCGGCCCTTGTCCTTGCGGCCCTTGTCCTTGACTGCAGTGATATTCTCATCGACTGCAGTAAAACTCGCATCTTTAGATCCTGTTCTGAAAGTGGATAATGCATGTGAATCCACATAACTCACGCCATCCCAGGTCGGCAGGGGTGTCGGTAATAACACCATCTGACCGGGGTTTTCAATATCCCACCTGAGCAACATAGCTGTATCTTCATGCTGGGTGTTGTGACAATGTTCCACATAGGTTCCACCAAACTCTCTAAAGCGCAAAGCAACGTCTATGGTTTGACTGCTATCCACTTCTTTCCCGATTCGATAGACATCTTTTCGAGCAAAGACTTCCCATTCCGGTGGTGCCTTGCCATCACGGCTCAAGACCTTTCCCTCTTCAAAGTGGATATGTATCGGATGAGACCAGCCGCCCCCGCCATTTTCGATATGCCAGATTTCTGCATCACCATTCACGGTCGGTGCCGCTGACAAACGCCGGGGTTCCATACCGAGACCCGATCCCCCATCGGTTTTGATCGTCCAGGGTTTACCATCGGTGCCACTTGATCTTCCAAATTCGAAGGTCCGGTGTTTGGCATTTGCCAATTCCTCATCACTAAAGGGAGGTAGCTCGATCATCGTTTGCTTTCCTGCCACAAAGTCGGCCGGATCCATACTTAGATCGGTACCGCCATACGCTACAACCACCATTTCCAGGAATTTCCCGACCACCGGGTCACCGCCCTTCCATTCGCCATTTTCAATAGTCGGCTTATAAGCACCCGATAGCACGTCGGCGAGGGGAACAGCATCTTTCTCCGGCCGCTTACCGTTTTTATGCTCCATCAGGTTCACCATGTAGATTTTTGTGCCTGGCGCGTATTGGCTGAAATCGACAATGATGTCATAACGCTCGGCAATGGATTGCGTAGGCAATATCCCATCGGGGAAAGCCACGGCGTGCTGCATGATGTTGCCGTCATTGAGGATCATATGAAACGGTACCGGCTCATCCGCCTCGGTGACCAGGGCAACCTTGATGTAACGCGACACCGCCCCGTTCAGCATGCGAAAACGGTATCTGCGGGCCCGCACATCAAAGGTCGGTTTATGTAGCCAGTTGGTCAGCATCTGGTCACCCAGGAAGCCGCCAGTATTGAAGATATTGAAGAACAGTTGGCCATTGGCGTCCCAGGCCTTGTCGGCGATCACCAGATTGACATCGTAATCGCGGTTGCCCCAGTCGAGTGCGGTGCCGCTGGGGAAGCGCAGGTTAACCCCATCGTCGATGGCCTCGTTACCCCGGTCGATGGAGCTGTGGTAGTTCATCATCGTCGCATTGCCCTTGTAGACATTCTGCGCGGTAAAATCGAGCATGTGATCATGGAACCAGTGGGTACTCATGGTTTCGCGATAATCCCCCCTGATATTGGTAATGCCGCCGTTACCATCAGGTCTTCCCGCTCTTGGGTCACTGGCATCGGTGTTGATCGTATCGTAGCCCGCTAGTTGAATTGGCCAGCGATAATCGTAAAATTGCCCGGGAAAGAAAAAGGCATTAGTGTAACCATCACTTTCTGCCGGTGTGTGTCCGTTATGTTCGTGGGTCGAGATGGTATGCAGACCAAAACCGTTATTAGCTGAGGGGTCGATGGGCAAGGCATTGTAGTGACGCATGAGTGTGGCTTCGCCATAACGTACCTGGAGCAGCTTCGGCGGCAGGGTACCGTCAAAGGTGAAGATCGAGGTTGGCTCTTGCTTCGGCATGTCCGGATGAAATTTTATCGGTATACCTGCTGTTGTACCGTCGAATCCAGCTACACCAACCGTATTATGATATAAACCACCAGGCGCAAACTCGCCTAGCTTATAATCGTGTCTTTGTTTCTTATCCCGCAAGCCCCCATTGTCCCGAGCTCCCGCCTGAGCAGTTTGAAAATAAACTTCTGGAAAAAACTCGTCGTATCGTTGATGCGACCACAGTTCACCCGGTGGTCGCCCTTCTGCTGGCGGTTCATCCAGAGAACGACCAAGAAAAGACTCGATATCCAGTTGCCAGGGGTTTAAGTCTGTTGTATTAGCCATTTCGCTTGGAAATGGAAAAATGCCCTGTGCCAGGAAGGCATCTAAGGCAACCTCATCAGGACCACTTTGAGGGGTTAATGGACGCGGGAACGAACCGCCTTCTACAATGTCTCCCTCAGCGGGCAATGCTTCTGGACCAAACTCTTCAAACCGCAGCATTTTCTGCGTAAAAGGTCGCACGCCATACAATGGACTCGGCGCTGCACCGGTAGGAATATTAAAACCGCCACCACTACGCTGCTCATCTTCAGGAACCTGCAGTTCGACCCCCGCATCCGCCATGGTGCCGGTTGGGCCGCCTTCAAAGGCCCCCTCATTGGCTTCGTGGGGAACAAGTTCTGGCAACTTGTTTGTCAAGGTAACGCCATCAGCTAAAAAAAATTCTTCAGCATTCGCTCCGATTGGCATCAACAAGAATAGCAAAGAGAAACTTAAAGAATAAAAGTTTTTAAACGCATTAATATGATTTTTTATACCCATGTATCTATACCACTCTGTAATTTTTTTTCTGCTCATCAGCTTTAAGCTTGTCATCACCATCTCAAACTTCAATTCAATTGCAGAGATCATGAAGAGCCACTTAACGCCTTTAGTAGATGCATAATTAATGCCATCAATGCAA
>JABHFC010000068.1 GCA_018676275.1 Gammaproteobacteria bacterium
ATCCCCTGGAAACCTGAGCTGATTCTTTGTTCATTATAGTTAACCAGATAACTGTTAAGTCGTGCTCGACTATTTGCTTTGACCAGTCGATGTTGGGCATCAGATGCTGAGTTTGTTGAAGCCAATTGAGGACTTACACTATTAATCCTTTTTTGCGGCGTAAAGGACACTGTTTGCTGCTCCTGAATCTCGACATCTCCATTATTCTGCTGGATACCAAGAATGGCCATAGTTGCAACTGAAGCTGCAATGGCAAAGCCAGCCACTGGCTTAAGATAGGCCTTATTTGATGTTGCACGCGGGGCTAATACGGTGGGCTCATTTTGAATGTTTGCCGAGATCCTGTCAGCCAGACCACAATCAATTGATTCCGGGATATTTTTATTTAAACAGTCGCTGATCAGGTGATAACGAGCCCAGCTTCCTTTTAGTGCCGGGGACTGGAGCAAATTGTCTATAGTAGATTCCGAATTATTATCCAGCTCATCATCAACCATGGCGGATATATACTCTTTTCTTTCTTCACTCATTGTTTGTCTCACTCATCTAGTAACGGTTTTAATTGTTTATCAACAGCTTCCCGGGCACGAAAAATCCGTGATCTAACGGTACCAATCGGACACTCCATAACCCCGGCAATGTCCTCATAGCTCATTCCATCAACCTCTCGCAGCATAATTGCCATACGTAAATCTTCCGGCAATTCATCAATCGCTGCAATCACAGTTGCCTGAATTTCATCCCTCAAAAGCAAGCGTTCAGGGGTTGCCTTGTCCCTTAGAGCATCATTAGCCTCAATTTGTTCAATTTCAGATATATCCTGGTCTAATTCACCTGATCGCCTCGATTGAGTAGCGAGGAAATTCTTTGCTGTATTAACGGCGATTCTGTACAACCAGGTATAAAACGCACTATCGCCACGGAAATTTGGCAATGCGCGGTAGGCTTTTAGAAAGGCTTCCTGAGTAACATCAAGGGCATCGGCATGACTGCGTACAAAGCGCGAAACAAGGTTTATCACCCGCTGTTGATACTTTAGGACGAGAACGTCAAACGCAGCCTTATCGCCTTGTTTAACTCGCTCTACTAATAGTTTATCTGTGTCGTTACTAGCCATTAAAGCCTTCTTTAGCTTATTCTTTTGTTATCGGGGAACTGGCCGCAGGCGCAAAGTTTAAAATTGCGATTATTGACTTTCCTTGCTGCTAAATAATCAATAAATACAATTGCTTAACTTAATCTTAAATACCCAGCCCCAAAGACCAGAGCATATTCTGATAAATAATAATTTCAGCTCAAAGACCAGTTTTTCAATAGCTTACGTTCAATATTGACTATGTTATCTTAAATCTCGAACACTGACCAACGTGAAAATTTAACTGAGTTCACAATTTTTGCCCTTGTTAATTCTTTGCATTGCATACTGATAAACTGCAAAGGATACATATTTATCGCTTAATCTATACTCAGTATTTTTCCCAGTTCGTTTTCATCCAATATTTCTATTCCCAATTCCTCAGCTTTTTTGAGCTTACTGCCAGCAGCCTCCCCAGCCACAACATAATCTGTTTTCTTTGAAACACTGGAGCTGACTTTGGCGCCAAGTTGCTGCAGCATTTGCTTGGCCTCGTCACGGTTCATAGATGTCATAGTGCCCGTTAACACAAAGGTTTTGCCTTTTAAGATAAGATCTTCAGTATTTACTTCAATATCAGGCCAGTTCACGCCACTACTAATTAATCGTTCAATAATCCGGTTATTTTGTTCTTCATTAAAAAATGCGGGAATATTTTTCGCCACAACTGGGCCCACATCCGTAATTTCTTCCAGCTCATCTGCTGTTGCCGCTCTAATTTTATCGAGATTACCGAAATGTAGAGCTAATGACCGGGCAGTCGCCTCCCCAACTTCTCTGATGCCCAGAGCATATAAAAACTTGTCCAGGCTGGTTTCCTTGCTTTTATCCAACGCTGTTAACAAATTGACAGCGGATTTTTCTCCCATACGCTCAAGACCTGTCAGCTGTTCCAGTTTCAGTTCATAAAGATCAGCTACATTTTCAATTAATTGCGTCTCGAATAATTGTTCAACGAGCTTATCGCCTAAACCGTCAACATCCATAGCTCGTCTTGATGCAAAGTGAATAGCGGCTTGGCTGGCTTGCGCAGAACAAAATATTCCACCCGCACAGCGGGTAACAGCCTCGCCTTCAATTTTAGCTGTTTTCGACCCGCATACCGGACATGAATCTGGCATACGAAACGGCATGCTGTTTTGGGGACGTTTATCCTGCACTACCGAAACAACCTCGGGAATTACATCACCAGCTCTTCGTATGACAACCGTATCGCCAATTCTTACGTCTTTACGGGCGATTTCCTCTTCATTATGCAGAGTTGCGTTTGTGACTGTCACCCCACCAACAAACACAGGTTTTAGTCGTGCCACAGGGGTTAAGGCGCCGGTTCGACCCACCTGTATTTCAATATTTTCAATTACAGTAAGTTCTTCTTCCGGTGGGAATTTGTAAGCAATAGCCCAACGAGGTGCCCGGGAGACATAACCTAATATCTCCTGTTCTTCGAAACTATTCAGCTTGAATACCACACCGTCAATCTCGTAAGGCAAAGATGAACGTCGTTCAGCAATATTTTTGTAATATTCTAAACACTCCTGGATTCCCTCAGCATTTTTGGTTTCAGGAGAAACAGGTAAACCCCATTGTTTTAAATTCGCGAGCATTGCAGTGTGGCTTGTTGTAGAAATACCGGTGTCGCTAATCTGACCTATACCATAAGCATAAAAGCTCAGGGATCTTTGCGCAGTTAATTTTGGATCCAGTTGACGTAAACTTCCTGCGGCTGTGTTCCGGGGATTAGCAAATGTTTTTTCATCCATGGATTTTTGTTTTTTATTCAATGCGGCGAAATCCTGCTTGCTAATAAACACCTCCCCTCTCACTTCAAGCAATTCCGGATAATCTTTGCCCACCAGAATTAAGGGGATGCTTTTTATTGTCCTTGCATTCAGGCTTACATCTTCGCCATTACTACCATCTCCTCTTGTAGCTGCCTGCTCTAACTTGCCATTCTGATAAAGTAAGCTTATTGCCAAACCATCCAGTTTAGTTTCCGCAGCATATGATATTTGATTCAAACCCAGTTTTTCTCGGGCTCGTTTATCAAATGCCAGCATCTCATCTTCATCAAAGGCATTATCAAGAGACAGCATAGGTACAGCGTGACGAACCTGTTTAAAAGAAGTAAGGGGTTTGGCCCCGACTCTCTGCGTAGGCGAATCCGTTGAGATGAACTGTGGAAACGATGTTTCCAGTTTAGACAGTTCCCTTAATAAACGATCATATTCTGCATCTGGGACGTCAGGAGCATCCAGCACGTAATAAGAATAATTATGCCTG
>JABHFC010000069.1 GCA_018676275.1 Gammaproteobacteria bacterium
ATCAAGATCCATTGTGGCTGACTGGATCAGGTACTGCATAATCCAGAATAGAGTGAAAACAACAACGGATGTAGCCACTCCGGCTATAGCATATCTGGCGATTAAGCGTGGCAAGATAACGCTCCTCTAGTTGTTTGCTGCCAGAGCAATTTGGTCATCAGTGATGCCGGCAGTATGTAAAGCGTCGATGACTCCTACCAGCATTTTGTTTTTCGACTCTTCATCTGCCTGGATAACAATTGAACCCTCTGGATTTTCTGAACGAAGACGTTTCACATTCGGAGCAACTGAACGCACATCAATTTTTCGTTTTTCTATCCAGATATTATTCTTGGAGTCGATAGCAATAAGAATATTCGCCTTGTCTTGCACCGTTGCGGTTTGTGCTTCAGGCTTATTCACATGTACCCCGGCCTCTTTAATAAAGTTCGCAGTCACAATGAAAAAAATCAACATAATAAACACGATATCGATCAAGGGAGTGATATCAACTTCAGACTCTTCGTCTTGACTAACACGAGAAATTCTACGCATGGTTTAATATACCTTCGTTTATGTGCCTAATTCTTTGAATGCTCATTAATAAACAATAAATCAATGATCCATCGTCATATGTTCAGACATTGCTTCGATTTCGTACTTGGCCTTACTTTGTAACCAAACACTAATAAAATAACCCGACAGGGCAGCGACCAATCCAGACATTGTGGGAATAGTGGCCTGAGTTACACCAGCAGCCATCGCCCGGGCATTTCCGGAACCCAACAAAGCCATAACTTCAAACACTGTAATCATCCCTGTTACTGTGCCTAGCAGGCCAACCAGTGGGCATAATGCCACGGCAACCTTAATCAGACCGAGGAACTCGGTTGTTTTAACTCTCACTTCTGAGATCAGAAATTCCCTGACGCGGTGCGCATGCCAGGATTTTCGCTCCGAACGGGCTTCCCAGACTTTCATCGCCTCAGCTACTACTTTGTTATGCTCGAAGTAAAAATAGAACAGGCGCTCCAACATGAAAATCCACATGATCACCAGGACTAAAGCAACAACCGGGATAATCGGTCCACCCATCTCAAAGAAATCAAGCACAGCTTCCCAGGCATCAACAACAACCTGTTCCAGACCGACAACCGATGCTATCGCTCGAAAAATTGTATAAATAAAATCAAGCATCAGTAACTATGCCTGCTGGTGTTGTTTTTCTGATGATTGTGCAACCAGTCCGGTCGCCTGTTCTTCCAGGGTTTCGACCAGCTTCTTACTCTGACCGGCCATAATACTGTGCAAGAACACGGTTGGGATGGCAACACACAAGCCAAGCATGGTTGTTATCAGGGCAGTTGAAATACCGCCTGCCATCATTTTCGGGTCACCCGCACCAAACAGGGTAATTGCCTGGAAGGTCAAAATCATACCGATAACCGTACCCAACAAACCTAACAGAGGCGCGACTACTGAAACCACCTTAACCAAAGTATTAAAACGACTTAACTTGGGTACCTCTTTGAGGACAGCCTCGCCGAGTTTCAATTCCAGTGATTCGATATCAATATCTTTATTTTGCTGGTAAACAGCAAGCACCCGACCAAGCGGATTTCCAGTCGACGCATTACCAGGGTTACGTTTCTGTGCGGAAACCTTCATACCAATTAATGTCATCCAGATAATCCGGAGAAAGGCTATGGTTGCACCTATAGCACCAAGGATCATAATGATGTTACCCACAACACCACCCTGCTCTGTCGCTCTTTCCCACCATGTAGGCACGTCAGCCAGGTTAGCCAGTAGACTTCCACGGCTTGGATCCAGCGCGAACGGTACTGTGGCACCAGCAGCGGCACCACTTAGGGCGACGGCGGTCGTAACAACTCTGTCTTCCGGCTGCCTCGGTAATTCAGACACCATTTTCGTGCCCCGGTCATACCTTAGGTATTTACCATCAGAAATAATGTTAAACGTTCCAACTCTAATAACGTCTTTCTTAGCCAGATCACCACCTTGAACCAGCACATCAGTTGAGTATTTCTTAACTTTACCGGTTTCTGTCATTTCTCGCTGGATTTCAAACCATAAACGCTCGATTTCAGCCATGCTGGGCAACTCATCACCTGCCGCCATCTTTAATGATAGATCGTCGAGGAATTCTCCTCGTTTCGGATATTCAATCTGCGTAAGCGAGCCTTCGAATGTTGCACGTACATCAGATGATGCGGTCTGTATCACACCAAACAGTTCTTTTAGTTCACCGAGGCTTTTCTGAAGGTCAAGCTTCAATACATCCAGTTCATCCTGATTAGCTTCAAATGTAGCCTCAAGCTGCTCACTGATTTGCTCCAGTCGCGCACGCTCAGCTTTGGCCTGCTTAATCAGTAGCTCCTGACGAGCCTTGCTTCTTCTAAACTCGGCTTCACGCGCCTTGTTCTCTTTTGAGTCTTTCACAGCACCCTGCTTTACCTGTTTCAACAGCGCATCAAGGCTTGCTGTTCCAGCCGCCTGTGATACTCCGTTAATAGAAATCAGGAAAGTTGCGACTGTGGCAATAAATATTAATTTTGTCTTTTTCATCTTCATTTACTCCGCAGCACTAACAGGCAGGATGAATAATTCCGGGGCGATTTGCTTGCTCGCTATTTTCAACCCCTTCTTTATATAGTTGCGATATTCTGTTGCATCCAGGCTAACCCAATTGCGCGCTTCATTATCCCAAACGGCATTGTGTTTACCATCACCAGACTGATATACGAGGGATACTCGACCAAAGCGAAGTATGGCCACTTCCTGTTGCTTACCATCAATTGTCACAACTTCACGATAGGAATCAAGGTTGCTACCGAAATCAGTTTCAATTTGATATGCCTCATACACTTTGCGCAGCTTCTCAGCCCCGATTACTTCGGCATCACCAATGATCTTCTTTAGATTTGCGACTCGTTCACGTCTTTCTTCTATATGAAATGGAATATCCAGTTCAATAAACTGCTCAAGTGCTTCAACCATCGATAGCATAAGAGGGAAAATCTGTCGTTCAACAACTGCGTTTTCTGCAATCGCATTCCTCAGCTTATCTTTTCGAGCCTCCTGGGCACCGATTTGAGCACGGAAAAGTTCGTTATACACTTTCAAGCCGTCTATAACTTTCAACTCTCTTTTGTATTTTGAAACGACTTTCTCTGTAGAAGAGGCGATACCATCAACACGCTTTTGAGAACTCTTATTCTCATCCGCTCTGGCTACACCGGCATCAACAACAGCGTCTACTTTATCTGCGGACATTGAGACAGGGCTCATTCCAAGCAGAATACCTAGCATTAGTAAATGCTTATAAATTGAAAATACTTTTAGATTTTCCATACGCAAAATAACCCTCCACCTCTTTGGTGTATGATTAAAAAAATTTGAATTAATAAAGCCTATCTTTAGCGA
Organism: Gammaproteobacteria bacterium; assembly: GCA_018676275.1. Taxonomy (GTDB): domain Bacteria; phylum Pseudomonadota; class Gammaproteobacteria; order Eutrophobiales; family Eutrophobiaceae; genus WLWS01. The sequence goes on from JABHFC010000069.1 coordinate 3,427, forward strand.
AACACTTACCCATCAATTTTCCAACCTGACAACTTTCCTGGTACATATATTTATTATAGTCGGGCTTTATTAAGCAACATTAAGTTCTTGAGAATTGATAAGGAAAAGATTGTGGAGTGAAATGTAATACATGAATTATTTACCGTTAATACATCCGGAAAACACTGTCACGTAATTTTCTCCCAGCTCTTAACATCATCAACAACCAAAAGGCCCCTCTGTAAAGCATGCATTAATAAAGCGTCCCGCATGACGAGGAGGGCATTCTACTTTGACACACTAGCAAGTGCAAACAGGAAATTCGTTCTCACCATCGAGGCAAAAAATGCAACAATAACGAGTTAATCCTGCAAGCATAACAATATAAATTCTTATAAAATCTAATTGCTGCAGTGCGACAAAGTTCTTTCAGCCTAATTCAGATCAATGACCTGTCCTAGGCAAAGATACTCTAGCATAATTATTTCCAATGTTTGAATTAATCTTGGTAGACCATGCTGTCTCATGATCTTTTAAACCATATAGTCATCTATTAGCTAACGATGCAATAATGTAAACGAAAGTTTTATTTTGTAATGATTGACATCAACAGGAGAGTATTATGTCTTCCCCAAAATACCCAGGCTTTGATACCCTGAGTCTGCATGGAGGTCAGCAACCCGATCCCGTGACTGGTGCCCGCGCCACACCAATTTACCAGACCACATCATTTGTTTTTAACGAAACAAGTCATGCTGCTTCGTTATTTTCTATTGGTCGATCAGGTCATGTCTATACAAGAATCTCGAACCCTACTGTTGCGGTATTAGAAGAGCGTGTCGCGTCTCTGGAAGGAGGTATTGCCGCAGTCGCAACTGCCAGTGGAATGGCGGCAATTCACCTGGCAATTTGTACATTGATGGGCGAAGGCGGACACATAGTAGCTTCACAGGCTCTATACGGAGGTACACATAACTTACTTGCCTACACCTTGCCTCGCTTTGGTATTCACACAACCTTCGTTGATCCCTGTGATCCACAAGCCTTTCGCGATGCAATTAAACCCGAAACGCGCCTTGTATATGCTGAAACTATTGGTAATCCACGTTGTGAAATTTTGAATATTCCGCTTGTCGCTGACATTGCTCATCAACACTCAATACCTCTAATGCTGGATTCAACTTTAACTACACCTTATTTGTTAAAACCTTTTGAACATGGCGCTGATATTATTGTCCATTCACTCACCAAATTCATGGGTGGTCACGGGGTGGCCATTGGTGGTGTCGTAGTTGATGGTGGTTGTTTCGACTGGGAAGCGTCGGGGAAATTTCCCACACTCAGCGAACCTTATGCCGGCTTCCATGATATGGACTTTGATGAGGACTTCGGCCCTTCTGCTTTTGCCATTCGTGCGAGACGCGAAGGATTGCGCGACTTTGGTGCTGCCATGAGTCCAAGTAACGCTTTTTACCTGTTACAAGGTATAGAAACACTGTCGGTGCGAATGCAAAGACATGTTTCTAATAGTAAGAAGATTGTCGAATGCCTCTCTGCAAGTGACGCAGTTGAGTATGTGACTTATCCCGATCAGATTGAGCATCCTGATCATGAGCTTGCCAAACAACTTTTACCCTTAGGTTGTGGTGCCGTATTCAGTTTCGAACTAAAGGGTGGCAGAGATGCAGGTAAGAAATTTATTGAGTCATTACAATTATTTTCTCATCTAGCCAACGTCGGTGATGCCAAGTCACTAGTAATCCACCCTGCTTCCACTACGCATGCGCGAATGGATGAGGATGCATTAAAGTCGGCAGGTATTTCCGAGGGCCTGGTGCGGCTATCTATTGGTATAGAAGATTTAGATGATCTGATTGATGATCTGAACCGGGCACTTTATCGTTCGCAAAAATAAGAGCACAAAAAATGGAATACGATATTAACGGCGACAGAATTTACGCCAGTAACGCTGGTATTGAATTCAGTCCTGAACAGGAAACTATTATCTTTATGCACGGTGCAGGAATGGACCACACAATATGGGTTTTATTTAGTCGATTTTTTGCCCGTAATGGTTTCAATGTATTAGCCATCGATTTACCCGGACATGGTAAGTCCACCGGGGACGTGCTTGTTTCAATAGAGCAAATGGCCGACTGGTTGGTAGGCTTTCTGGAAATAAGCGACATTAGCCCGGCAACACTAATCGGTCATAGTTTGGGATCACTGATTGCTCTGGAAACAGCATCACGATTAGCCGACAAAATCAGCAAATTAGTTTTGTTGGGCACAGCCTGTCCAATGCAGGTTGGAGAGTCTCTGTTATCTGCTGCTAAAAAAAATGAACATGCTGCAGTCGATATGATCATGCTTTTTGGTCACGCTTATTCTTCACAATTAGGTGGCAACCCTGTTGCTGGAATCAAT
>JABHFC010000070.1 GCA_018676275.1 Gammaproteobacteria bacterium
CTCAAACTGGAAAGCGATTCCAAACCACCTGTCGCGGCTATGCTGGTGCAACTGCTAGCTACATTTTCACTGGCCTGGGTGATCGCTATCATGGCAATAACCCATGCACTGTACACTGCCATTCTTATCGCGCTGATGGTTGTTGCGATGGTTGTTGCGAATGGCCTGTTTGCCTGTAAAAGTAACTACGCCATTGCTACTGAAGCCGGTTTTATAGCAGTGATGTCGACGATTATGATTATTTGTGAAGGTGTTTTACGACAGACTTGATATATTCAACAAGCTGATAACGCTTATCCCTATAGTTTAATTACACTCCAGACTAATGCAATACCGATTGCTACGCCGATAAGTGATATGTAAACAAAGCTGATGGCGGAAAACTTTGCCAGTGTCATGATAGAAGACTGAGCGTAGACTTTCTTCATAAAAAAGAAAATATAAACAGGTATCCACAGGTAACACAAGTTAACAATAGTACCACTCAGCATTTGCAACATTACACTTAATGGAAATTTTTCAATGAATTTTTCATGCACTGACTCCAGGGCGACGCTAAATAGCAGCATAAAAAACAAAAAACTCTGGCTGTACAGCACCACGATCAAGTGTTCCATGTAATAACGCTTACTGAACAGGTAGAGAGCCTTTAATACCAACGCCAAAATTGGTAAAAGAAAAAACATTACGGTCGGCAGAGCATTCAGGGCAGTAGCAAATATAGCATCAAAGTCCCGGGATGTAATCTTGTTAAACTTGTCCTCTAAGATCTTGCGTTCCTCGATGAAATAGGGGAAATCAGCATCAGCTTCAACAGACTCTTTCCTTATGCCTATCACCTTGTCGCTATCATCATTCCTGTTCAACTTTAGATAGCCTGCAATTTCTTCATCTGCCTCCTCTGTTGTTGATGTGCCGTCTTCGTTAAAATCCATTGAAACACTAGTGTCGTCCATTAATGGAATTAGAAGAAAGAAGACGATGCTGGCAAACAGGTAAAGCCGAAATGGTGGTAAAAAGCTGGCTCTTTTGCCCGACAGGTATTCGCTACACACGTAACCGGGTCTCAGCATCAGTGGTACCAGGGTTTTATAGACGCGGGAATCGTAACTGAACAGGTTATCCAGCAGATCCATTAAAATGCTACCGAAAAAACGGGAGGAAGATTGTTTCGTTTGACCGCAGACATGACAGAAATCACCCTGTAATGTCACGCCACAGTTTTCACAATAGTCCTGGCTCATATTTTTCTCTTTGTTCGATTGTTGTCCTGATTTTCAAGTCTAGCAGGATGGCTTATTAATTTATTCATCAATTCAATGCTGGATCTTCACGCAGTTGTTCCGCGATAAAATCAACAAAGGTTCTGACCTTTGCTGCTGCCTGGCGCCCTTCCCTGTACAAGATGCTAACTGGCATTGGATCAGGTTCCCAATCTTCCAACACGGCTTGCAATGTACCAATCTTCAGATACTCGGCTATCTGGTAGGAAATCAATCGGGTAATACCATAGCCCTGAAGCGCCGCTTCAATCGCGGAATCGTTTGTGTTCGTAGTAAGCCGTGTCTTTATTTGCACTTCCCGTTCACGGTCTTTTGTCTTAAACCGTAAATCAAGTAAATGATTCCCGGCTCTTGATGCGATCATCCTGTGTTCGTACAAATCATCGACCGTCCGGGGTGTACCAAATTCTTTCAGGTATGCGGGAGAGGCACAAAGAACAATACGTACTGAGCCAACCCGAAGGGCATGCATACTGGAATCGGGCAGCTTGCCGATTCGCACACCGACGTCGATGCCCTCTTCGAGCAAATTTACTACCCGGTCAAGTAGCATCACGGAAACATCGACTTCAGGATATTGTTTCAAATATTCAACTACACCGGGCATGACGAACAAGCGACCAAACAGTACCGGTGCGGTTATCGCCAGTTGCCCTCTCGGCGTTGCATTGATGCCGGCGGCTGTAGCATCGGCTGCTTCAAGTTCCAGTAATATACGTCTTGCATCATCGAGGTATCGAAGACCTGCTTCTGTTGTTCTCACATAGCGTGTTGAGCGCTGTAAAAGTTTGACTCCCAGATGATCTTCAAGTGAGGCAACAGAACGTGTTACTGCCGGGGGTGACATATTCAGACGTCGCGCGGCGGCGGCAAAACCCTGTTCCTCAGCGACAGCAACGAATACAGACATGCTTTGAAAGCGATCCATGATTATTCCTTATATTGGAATAATCAATTGTTATTTATCTATATTCTTATTACAAGTGGAATTTGAGATAGTAGCTCCAGCCTATCAATCTGATGGGAATAATCCAAAGCAAGCAGATACAGGAGACAGGAAATGAGCAGAATAAATGTTGTTGAAAACCAGGATGCAAACCAGGAACAGGCTGAATTATATACCGCAATTACTGAGGCACTTGGCACTGTGCCAAACTTCCTTAAGGTGTTTGCAAATTCACCCAGTGCACTAAAAGCTTTTCTGGGTCTGCATGGGATTGCCGGTGAAGGCAGCCTTGACCCGCAAACCCGTGAACGTATTGCACTGACTTTAGCTGAGCAAAACAGTTGTCAATATTGTGTGTCCGCACACACAGCGATTGGTCGCAAAGCTGGTCTTGATAATGCGGAAATTGAAAGCAATCGTGCGGGTGCTAGCGAAGATCCAAAAGCTGCCGCAGCGGTCACTTTTGCACGCTCGCTTGTTGAACATACAGGTGATGTTACCAATGCTGAAATACAGACCGTACGTGATGCAGGATATAGTGACTCTGACATCGTCGAAATCATAACCCACGTTGGCATGAATATTTTGACCAACATTCTGGCTAAAGCCAGTCGGGTTGAAATCGATTTTCCAAAAGTTGAACTGAAAAAAGCGGCTTGATGAGAAAACCGGCTTAGGGTCGGAGTGGTCATAATCACATCACTTCGACCCTGACACTAAAAGATGATTTAAATATTAAGGGGAAAGCAACATGGGACATCAATTCGCAGAAATCGCATTTACAGAATCGGTTCGTGAAGTTCAGGAAATAAATAGTTCTCGCGAACGTTACAGTCGAATGGATGAAGGTGAAGATCATAATCATATTCTTGGTGAACGCGAAGAATCGTTTATACAGGCACGTGACAGTTTTTATATGGCCAGTGTTTCTGAAACCGGCTGGCCCTATGTACAGCATCGTGGAGCTCCAAAGGGTTTTATGCGCGTGCTGGATGAAAAGACGCTGGGCTTTGCTGACTTTACCGGAAACCGTCAGTACGTCAGTGTTGGTAATTTAAGAAAAGATAACCGTGTTTC
>JABHFC010000071.1 GCA_018676275.1 Gammaproteobacteria bacterium
GACGAGTTCGTTATCGTTGCGCTCGATACAGATCAGGATACTGCCATCAGGCTCGCGGAAGAATTGCGGAGATTAATTCAAAATACAATATTCGATGGCGGATACAGAGCGACTCTCTCTTTCGGCGTGGCGGAGTTAGGCAAAGAAGAAACACAGGAAGAATGGTTGAGAAATGTCGACAAGGCGCTTTATAACGCAAAATTGGCTGGACGCAATACCGTTTGTATTAGTGATTCAAGTGAGAGCGCTTTTTACTCCCTGAGAAATCAATCCAGTCATTAATGCTTGACGGCATACCAGCCTATTTAGGATGAAACTTGATTTAGGAACTTAAGAAAACCTTATATAGTCAGTAATGAATATTCTTCCTGCTTGAAAGAGTAGATAAAACACTGTAGTTTTGGTGCTGCCAACTAGCCGTAACAAGGAGGAATTTATGGGTAGAACACATTTCAATTCTCATACTGTAATTATTTACAGTAATCTAAAAATCTTCTTCGCTCTAATTCGAAAAATGAGCCATTAACTCCTTATCCTGTTAATTCGAAATCCGGCATAGGAAGCTTGATGATGATAAATCGCTTTATTGAACGATTGAAGCGGCGTTTATTATCTTATTACTCCGCCAATATGCATAAGAAGAGAAGCATTAAGCATGCTTTGTCCATTTTTAATGAAACCCTTGCCCGGGTTCCCGCATACGAGATTTTTCTTAGCGATAATAAAGCTGAAAACATTATTGTAAACTCGATAAGTTCTTTCGAGCAGCTTCCTTTAATCGACAAGAAGAATTATCTGCAAAAATATCCTATTGAACAGCTTTGCCTGGATGGAACAATTAAGGACAAATATTTGATTGAAGGTAGCAGCGGTCTTAGCGGCAATCGATCCTATTGGCCAAGATTGAAGAGTGATGATAGTAAGATACCCAATCGTGTAGATTCACTTTTTCGAAGGCATTATCAAATTGACCAGAAACCAACACTGGTTATTGTTGGGTTGATGCTGGGTGTTTGGGTGTCAGGAGAAAAGATGTCCTGGGCCTTAAGACAAATTGCAATGAATAATAAATATCCATTGACGATTATTACCCCTGGAGCCAATGCCGAAGAGATAATAGAAATCATTAAAAAATTCTCATCCTTATACAAACAAACCATTATTGCTGCTTATCCTCCTTTCATAAAATACCTGACCGATCTCGGTGATCAGGAAGATATTAACTGGCGAAAACTGAATATCAGGCTAGTCACGGGTGGTGAATATTTTAGTGAAGAATGGCGTGATTACATGAACAGAAAACTGGGTCATAGTGAACATGATTTAACAAGTGTTCTGGGTATTTATGGTGCTTCTGAAATGAGTACTATGATGGGACACGAAACGCCATTTTCCATATTGGTAAAAAAACTGGCGCATAAGAATCGCGAGTTGGCGGAAGACCTTTTTGGGCTTCACAGTCCCTTGCCCGCTCTGTGTCAATATAACCCTTCAGAATATTATATTGAGTCTGTTGATAATGAGTTAGTGTTTTCATCTTTGACTGCAATACCTCTCGTTCGTTACAACATTCATGATCGGGGCGGTTTAATATCTTTCGATGAGATTCAGAAAATTGTTTCTGATCATGGTTATGATGTATTAGCAATGCTGTCTGAATACGGTTATCCAGATAAAAATATTATTAAACTTCCTTTTCTTTATGTCTGGGGAAGAGGTGATGGTTCTGCGCTAATTTATGGAGCAGTTATCTATTCCGAAAACATCAAGGCAATTCTGGATAACTCGAGTATTTCCGGCAGTTGGACGGGATTGTTCAGGTTGGAGCATCGGACTGATGCTGAACACAACGAATTTTTACAGCTGAAGATAGAACTCAGTATAGGGGTTGAAGCAAGCAGCGAGCTCGAGAATTCGTTTTTGGAGATTATTACAGTCGGGTTGGAGGAACAAAATACTGACTATCGGGCCTTGAGAAAAGTAATAGGTGATAAGGCCTTACTTGAAATACAACTTTATCCTTATCAAGATGCGGAAATTATACAAGGAGATACGGTCAAACACCGCTACGTATAGTCAAAGTTAAAGCGATATTAATGAGGCGAAAATTAAATATCCTTTTCGAAAAATATTAATTTCTAATCTTTAAGCCCCAGACGACGAAGTAAACGTTCGCGTTTGTTAAGCCACCAGCCGAATTGCGGTTTCCAGAGAGAAAAGTCATTGTCGATACCAAGTTCCTGGGCTGCATGTAAGGGCCAATTTGGGTTGCTTAGTACTTCTCTTGCAATTGCCACCAGGTCAGCGCTTTCCTTTTCAATAATCTCATTAGCCGACTGTGCTTGCCAGATAAGCCCTACAGCCATTGTGAGAATATCTGCTTTTTCACGCACCTCCTTTGCAAGCGGAGCTTGAAAAGCAGGACCGAGTGGGATTTTCTGCTGTTTCTCAGAACCACCAATGCCACCGGAAGAACAATCGATAAGATCAACGCCTGCTTCTTTCAGTTTTTTTGCGAATTCAATCGTATCATTTATCTCCCAACCGCCTTCTATCCAGTCAGTGGCAGAGAGTCGAAAAAACAATGGTTTGTTCTCCGGCCAAACCAAACGAATTTCTTCGACCACTTCAATGCTCAGGCGAATACGGTTATCAAATGATCCGCCATATTCATCTGAGCGGGTATTCGCTATGGGGGAATAAAACTGATGTAGTAAAAAACCGTGTGCTGCATATATTTCAATTACATCGAATCCAGCATCGAGAGAACGACGGGCAGCGTCTTTGAAATTTTGTTTCAGCTGTTCGATATCATTTATTGTCATTTGCAGGGGCTGATGCCAGCCTTCAGCATAAGGCTTATTGCCTGGGCCAATAGATTGCCACGGCGCTTCATCTCTTAACTCTATATCTTCTTCATCTACCGGTGTTTCGCCATGCCAGGGACGACGCTCACTCGCTTTTCGACCCGCATGTGCAAGTTGAATACCTGCAATTGAACCCTGTTGTTTTATAAAAGAAGTAAGACGAACAAGTTCTTCAATTTGCCCATTTTCCCAAAGGCCCAAATCACCATGAGTGCGACGCCCACGTTCTTCGACTGCTGTTGCTTCGGTAAAGACAAGACCGGCACCGCCGAGTGCGAATCGAGACAAATGCGCAAAATGCCAGTCATTTGCGTAACCGTTTTTTGAAATATACTGGCTCATTGGTGATACCACTATCCGGTTTGGAATGCTCACGTCGCGGATTTGTAGCGAATTAAATAGATGCATCTTTTACAAACTCTTAACTGATATTTGCCATGGACAGTAGTTCATCAGGCTGCCGTGCTTCACGTTGTTGCAATTCCCACAGACTCGAATAGATACCCTGTTTTTCCAGCAGTTCAACATGGGTTCCCTGTTCGACTACGCGGCCCTGATCCAGCACCACAATATTATCTGCATCGACAATGGTGGAAAGGCGATGCGCAATGACTAATGTGGTATGACTCTCCGCTACTTCGCTCAATGCCTCTAATATGGCCTGCTCTGAACTTGAGTCCAGTGAAGAGGTGGCTTCATCGAAGACCATAATGCCGGGGTTCTTCAGCAACATCCTGGCAATGGCAATACGCTGTTTCTCTCCGCCGGACACTTTAAGACCACGCTCGCCCACGAGTGTGTCGTAGCCCTCAGGTAACTTGCTGATGAATTGTTCCAGATGAGCAAGTTGAGTAGCTTTCTCAATGTCATCTTTACTTGCCTCTGGACGACCGTAGGCAATGTTGTAATAGATATTATTATTGAACAGCACAGTATCCTGCGGAACGACACCAATGGCTGATCGCAGGCTCTGTTGCGTCAAACTACGGATATCCTGGCGGTTAATTGTAATTCGCCCTTCGTCAACGTCATAAAAACGAAATAACAGGCGAGCTATGGTCGATTTACCTGCACCACTTGGACCAACCACCGCCACTTTTTTTCCAGCGGGAATTTCGAAGGAGATGTCGGACAATATTTGACGATCCTCTTTATAGCCAAAGCTGACATTTTCAAATCGTATTTCACCGCCATTCAGAACTAATTCGCCTGCATCGGGTTCATCTTTTATTTTTGGTTCTTTTCCCAGCAAGGAAAACATATGTTCAATATCAGCAAGTGATTTTTTTATTTCACGATAGACAAAACCAAGAAAATTCAGTGGAATGAATAATTGCATCATGTAGGCATTTACAAGCACCAAATCACCTAAAGTCATCTTGCCAGCGCTTACATCATAAGCCGCCAATGTCATCATCGCGGTGATAGAAGCGGCGATGACAAAGGCCTGACCGGAGTTAAGTGCTGCCATGGAAAGTCTGTTTCTTGCCCTGGCATTTTCCCAGCCAGTCAGGTTTTGATCATATTGCCTGGCTTCATAATCTTCGTTCCCAAAATATTTTACCGTTTCAAAGTTGAGCAGACTGTCAATGGCACGAGTATTTGTCTGATTGTCCATCTCATTCATTTGTCGCACGATATCTGTTCGTTTTTCAGTAAGAATGACTGAATAAGCAATATAAAGAATGACTGCAATGAGAATGATCAGGGCATACCAGGCACTGTAATTAGTAAAAAGAATGATGGTGATAAGAGAGATTTCCAGCAATGTCGGAATTATGTTGAATAACATAAAGCGCATAAGGAAATTGATGCCATTGGTACCGCGCTCGATATCGCGCGCCATACCGCCGGTTCGTCGTGATAGATGAAAATCCAGGTCAAGCTTATGCAGGTGTTGAAACAGTTTCAAACCGATGCGATGCATGGCTCTTTCAGTCACACGACCGAAAATGGTGTCACGAATCTCACCAAACAATATTGTTCCCAGTCGCAATAAACCGTATAGACCCAGAAACAGGATTGGTACCACAACGATTTGAGTCTGATTGGAATCCAAAGCATCGACAATATGTTTCATGGCGAAAGGAATCATGACGCTCGCCAGTTTGGCCAGAAGTAGAAATAGCAAGGCAAGAAAGACTCGCCCTTTAAATTCCATAAAGTAAGGGACGAGACTTTTTATCGCCGTCCAGTCTCCCGACCAACTATTTTTTGTGGTGCTGTCTCCGTGTCCTCGCATGTCGCTAGTGTACACAAAGGTAAAGCGCTTTGGGTCTATCTACATTTATTAATATTAATAAAATTGTACGCGTCTTCTCAGCTGCAATGGAAAGTGAATAAGTAGTGGAATTCGGGTATTATTTCCTTATTCAAATCAATCCTTTATCTTTATGAATGCTGAACTGAAAAATGACCGTATGATCCGCGCTTTATTGCGTCAGCCTGTTGACATGACGCCGGTATGGATCATGCGGCAAGCTGGTCGTTACCTGCCGGAGTATCGCGCTACAAGGGAGAAGGCCGGTGACTTTATTACTTTGTGTAAGACACCTGAGCTGGCCTGTGAAGTGACCTTGCAACCTCTTGCGAGATTTCCACTGGATGCAGCCATATTATTTTCAGATATCCTCACTATTCCCGATGCAATGGGTCTGGGTTTGAGCATTGTCGAGAAACAGGGTCCACAGTTTGCCAGACCGGTACGTAGCAAAGCAGAAATAGAAAAACTGGCAATGCCCGATCCAGAGACAGATCTTGGATATGTTATGGACGCAGTAAGATTAATTCGTAAAGAACTGGACGGGTCAGTTCCCCTCATTGGATTTGCCGGGAGTCCGTGGACAATTGCTACCTATATGGTGGAAGGCCAATCGAGCAAGGAGTTTAGCCTGGCCAAAGGTATGCTATACGAAGATCCTTTAACCATGCACAAGCTATTGGATCTATTGACAAGATCAATCACCGAGTATCTGAATGCGCAGATAGCAGCCGGTGTGCAGGTTGTAATGGTTTTTGATTCCTGGGGAGGAGCTTTGTCACAGGCCTGTTATGCGGAATTTTCGCTTGATTATATGAAACAGATTATTGCCGGGCTAAATTGTGATGCAGATGGAAATAGAGTCCCAAGCATAGTGTTCACGAAAGGTGGTGGCTTGTGGCTGGATGATATTGCAAATGCAGGCAGCGATGCTATTGGGCTCGACTGGACAATGGATATAGGTGATGCTCGTAAACAGGTAGGCGATCGTGTCGCCATTCAGGGTAATCTGGATACGGCTGTCCTGTACTCAAATCCAGATGCTATCCGTCAGGAGGTTGCTAGAGTATTAGCTTCTTATGGACAGGGAAATGGCCATGTGTTCAACCTGGGTCACGGTATCCATCCTGGAATAAACCCTGATAATGTCGCGGCACTGGTTGATGCCGTACATGAGTTAAGTCTGCCTTATCATCAATAATTTGGGTTGCATATCATATTGTGAGAGAAAAGTTAGTCCTGGCAGCAAAAGGTTTTTGTATGGGTGCCGCCGATGTGGTGCCCGGTGTCAGCGGTGGGACCATGGCTTTTATTCTGGGTATCTACGCTGAGTTAATCGCTGCAATTAAATCTTTTGACAGCTCCTGGTTGCTCGCGATATTGCGATTAGATTTTAAAACAGTTGTATCAAAACCCCATTTCGCTTTTATTATTCCTCTCGGAACAGGTCTGTTTTGCGCTTTATTGTTTTTTACACGAATCGTCCATTTACCAGTATTACTTCTGGAATATCCCGAACAGATTTACGGTCTATTTTTTGGTCTGATTGTCGGTTCTATCGTTGTGCTTGTTAGTGATATGAAGAATTTGAAGATCAGAGATTATTTGATGTTACTAACTGGAGTGATAATCGGCCTGATCGTATTCAACCTGGTTCCAACACAAACACCGGAAACGAGCTGGTTTGTATTTATATCCGGCGCGCTGGCCATTTGCGCCATGATTTTACCGGGTATTTCAGGCTCTTTCATATTGTTAATACTTAACAAGTACGCCTATATTTTTAACGCGATAGGCTATTTCAAATTTTCGATTCTCTTTCCTTTTGGTCTGGGTGCTATCGCCGGGTTGCTGATATTCAGCCGCGTTTTATCTTACCTGCTGAGCAAATACTATCAAAAAACGATATTGTTCATTGGCGGGTTGTTGATTGCTTCACTCTACGTTATCTGGCCATTTCAGGAACGGGTATATACTGTTGTCAGAGAAAAACAGCGCCTCATAGCATCGACACCGATGATGCCGGATGAGTTGTCTCAGACCGTCGTTGTATCATTTGCACTTCTTATTAGTGGTTTGTTATTTGTAATTACAATTCATCGCTTCAGTGCAAAAAAAGAGCCTTAGAAATTCTGGAGTTGCTGGTCTACACTTAAAGTAATAGTAGTCAGAAAATGAGAGGAGCCAATGCCTTTATCTGAGATTATCCTGATCATAATGGGTCTTTTAACGGTTGCGATGATTGCCGCAAGCGTCTGTAAGAACCTGCCAATACCGTATACCGTATTTCTGGTCATAATTGGTGTTTTAATTGGAAGTATTGCCAGAAACTCATCTCATATGGAGCAATTGCAGGCCTTCCAGCTAACACCTGAACTGGTTTTATTTCTTTTTCTTCCTGCACTAATATTTGAATCGGCATTTAACCTTGATGCCAGGCAACTGGTAAAGGATCTTGGTCCAGTGTTGTCATTAGCAATACCGGCTTTACTCATATCGACTGCCATTATTGGGCTTGGACTCTGGTGGCTAATTGATATGGATCTATTGATTGCCTTGCTATTTGGCGCGCTGATATCAGCCACTGATCCGGTAGCGGTGGTAGCCTTATTCAAAGAGTTGGGTGCGCCACAACGCTTAACAGTCCTGGTTGAAGGTGAGTCGTTATTAAATGATGCAACCGCCATTGTTGTTTTTAATATTATCCTGGGCTTGGTCATTACCGGAAGTTATGTCGCTTCTGATATTGGCGTGGCGATAACAGATTTTCTACGTGTCTTCATTGGTGGAGCCCTGGTAGGCGCGACTATTGGTATATTACTAAGTGAGATTTTGTATCGATTAAAAGCAGGTTTAAGTTCATACCTGGTCATGTCCATTGTATTAGCTTATGCAAGTTTTGCTTTGGCCGAACATATCCTGCATGTGTCCGGGGTCATGGCAGTATTAGCTGCAGCGATTAGCCTAAGTATCTTTGGCGTGAGCCGTGTTCCGCAATCCGAAATGGACATGGTAATAGAGACCTGGGAGGTCATTGCGCTGGTTTGCAACTCATTGCTCTTTTTACTGGTAGGTCTGTCCGTTGATATTATGGCCTTGTTCGCACGCAGTGAGGTTATTCTGCTTGCCGTATTCCTAATGCTATTGGCCAGGGCCGCAACTGTTTACAGTATGGTACCGGCCACTACCAGGATTTTTAAACTACCTTATGTCGCACTCGGTGAACGTCACATTATGTGGTGGGGTGGTTTAAAAGGAGGCCTGGCCATTGCCATCGTATTATCGATACCGGTAGAAGTAGTAGGCCGTGATTTATTACTGGACATGACTCTCGGAGTTGTTCTGTTTTCACTATTGATTAATGCACCAACGATAAGACCGCTTATGCATATGCTGGGTATTGATCGACTGACGGAGGATGAGAAGGCTGAATTAAAGCACGGTCTGCTCAGTGCAGAAAAAAAGGCCAATACAATTTTACAACGCCTCTACGATGCAGAACTCATTTCACGTAGTGCCCAGCAGCTAATACAACAAAAATCCAAACAGGTGTTCGCTACAGAAGACAGTAGAATTGATCCAAAGCAGGACATCCGGCATTTGTATGTGATTGCTTTGAGAAAAGAGCTGGATGAGCTCAAACATCTCTATGACATAGGTTTGATTCAACAATATATTTATCTCGACATTAAAAATACCTTACAAAGAGATCGTGAATTTCGACTTGGGAATCTATCACAACAATCAGAGCGAACAGTAGTCGTAAAACCGAGTTTTTTTCAACAGTTCGAATCTATTATGGTAAAGCGTTTACGCGAACATAATTGGGCGGCAGGTATATTATCGCGTTATCAATATCTGCGTTTCTCGCAGAGCCTGCAACGAGATATGGTCGGAGTACTAATCGCTACAGCGGTACTAAAAACCTTAGAAACAGTGGAAGAGCACGAGGAGCAACAAAAACAGGAGGTTGCACAGGTGTATCAACAACGACTTGAACGCCGGCGTGAACGCCTGAAACGGGTGGCGACAGAGTTTCCGGAGTTTTATCAGCGCTATGAAGCAAACCTGTTTGCAAAAGTAAGTATGCTTGCCGCGCAACATTACACTCATGCCGCCAGTCAACATGGTGAAATCGGAGCGAAGACCTTCGTCAATATTGAACAGCGCATACAAAATACAATTAATGGTTTACCACCGATAACCAATCCTGCGCCGAAACTGACACCGGGCGATCTAATAGGGACTGTGCCACTGTTGAATGGCCTTTCTGAAAAGATATTGCTTCAATTGGCCGAAAAAGCAAAAGCGCTAACGTTTATCAGTAATGACATCATAATCGGTGAGGGTGAAAAAGGAGATGCTCTTTATATAATCAGTCATGGCTGGGTCAAAGTCTTTAAAGCAACTGATGAATCTAAAGTGATTGCAGAGCTCAGGGATGGTGATTTCTTTGGAGAGATGGCATTGCTTGGCGATCAAGTTAGGACGGCAACAGTTAAGGCAATAACCCCAACGACTTTACTGCGACTCAGTCGCCGTGATGTTCTGGCACTGGCGGAGGCAGATCCTGAATTAAGAGAACGCCTCGAAGATGCTAATGAAGTAAGAAGCATTACTGACGACTAGGAATTTAAGCGTGTCTGTTTCGCGTTTGATATAGAAGAAAAAAAATCACTAATAAAGCGACTAATACAACGGGAATATTGCCCCACCTGGCATAAGGTGTACTGCCTTCAAACGTCGTGATCCGTGCAGATAAGGCGCTTGGTTTGAACTGAGGGGATTGTATTATAATCTTGCCTTTCTCATTGATAATCGCACTTATCCCGGTATTGGTGGCACGTAACATATAACGACCGGTTTCCAGTGCGCGCATTCGGGCCATTTGTAAATGCTGATGAGGTGCCAACGAGTCTCCAAACCATGCATCATTGCTGACATTTACCAGGACTGTTGCCTCTGGTAGAGCCTGGATGACTTCTTCGCCAAAGGTATCTTCATAGCAGATTGATATACCAATTGATAAATTACCCGCTAGCAAAATCGGTGACTCCTGTTGACCCGGACTAAAATCTGACATAGGTATTTTCAAAAAATTTAGTATTACGCCGAGTAGCGGTTTTAGTGGAAGGTATTCACCAAAGGGAACGAGATGCTGCTTGTGATACCAGCTCGTCTTGCCTTCTGACAACATCATGACGCTATTATAATACTCCTTTGCTTCGAGCTCTTTGCTGGGGATACCGCTAAGAAAAGTTGTTTGAGATTTTTTGGTCAGGAGCGCAAGTTTGTTAATAAAACTAGTGACAGTAAAATTGTAGGCAGGAATAGCTGTTTCAGGCCAGATAACAAGCTCATTTCCCCAATATGGCTCTGACAATTTCATATAGAGCTCGAGAGATTGCTCACGTAGCTCGGGTCGCCATTTTAATTCTTGTGGTATGGCTGCCTGAATTAGAGCAACTGAGATATCGTTTTTTACAGGTTTAGTCCAGTTGACTAGTGTTAGTGACCAGCTGCTTATTGCTAATAACAAAATGGAAAAAACGATAGTTAAGCCCTGTTTGCCCCGGTAATGATAGAGGCAGGCCAGCAGGGCGGCGATAAAAAAAGTTAGCCATGACACACCGTAAACACCGAGCACAGGTGCCACACCTGACAACAGTGAATCGCTTTGACTATAACCCAGGTTTAGCCACGGAAATCCTGTGAGAAACCAGGAGCGTGTCCATTCACTGATCACCCACAATGATGGACAGGCAATAAGCAGAAAGACTACATCGTTTTGTTTGAACCAACGTCTGCCAATATAGCCGACAAGCGCCGGGTACAAAGATATGAAAGTCACGAGTAAAGCTGTAATTAATATAGCGCCAATAATATTAACGCCACCGAACAAATTGATACTTATATAAAGCCAATAGACTCCTGCCCCAAACATACCCAGTCCAAACAGGTAGCCATAACAAAATGCTTTCCCTGGTGAACAATTCGTCCATATTAGTAAAAGCAGGGCAGGGCAGAGGATGGCAATAAAAAAAATATTATAGGGCGCATATGCCAAAGGCATCAGTATGCCGGCAATCAGAGACAAAATACCAAGAGGAACCCTTCTGACCATATCAGCCGCAATATACCCGATTTATTCTGTCAGGGTGTACAGGATTACAATTACCAGCATTACTCAAAGCAGGATAAATATAATCTGGAATTATAATCGATTTGCAGGGTCTTACGACTGTAAGCTTGATGGTCTTATTATGAATATTGGATAATAGAAACAAATGTTAATAAATAAGCTGAAACTCCTTCTAACATCCTCTGCAATTTTGATGTGTTTACCGGTAATGGTATTTGTGAGTCCAGTATTTGCCGATTCACCTGAACAGCTGGATATAAGACCATATGAGGCAGCTGATCAATGTGAGCTTGAAATCGCGCAAATACGAGTAACTGTTAACAATGTAGGATCTGGAGGAATACTCAGCGTTGAGCTATACCATGATCCAGATAATTTTTTGAGTAAAAAAGGTCGCACTCGTCGTATTCGTGTTCCCGCAAGCATTGGTTCGCAAAAAGTATGTTTCACTATTGAAAAACAGGGTACTTTTGCTGTAGCCGCGTACCATGATATCGATGGCAATCGTAAACTAAAAAAGCGATGGAATATGATGCCAAAAGAGCCTTTCGGTTTGTCTCATAATCCCAGGCTGAAGGTTGGTTTTCCAAAGTTTGATGATTCTGCTTTTACGACTGAAACACTAGGTGCGGATATTATTATTAATCTTCAGCAGCCATAATATCATCGAAAAAATTTACAATTACTTTGCCAGATTATTCTCGTAATAATTTAAGCGGACTTGGAAGAGAAACTGAAAGACTGAATAAGCGATAGGGAAAAGAGGGTAAATAATTATATTCTTCTTTTGTCTTTATTCTGATATTTCTTTAGATCGTCATTCAATTTAATAATTTTAGTAGTACTGAAATTCCCCAACAGGTTAACAAAATACAAACCTATAAGGCTCGCAATTCCCGGAATAGTGCCGTTTTCGGAATAAAGCACAGCATAGATACCAAGAGAAAATACAGCGAGCAGAAATGCTATATCAATCGCCCGGATGAGGAGAATTTTATTTTTTATCCGTGATTCATTCATGTCAGAAGACCATATTACAGTATTTACCTGGGGAAATTAATGTAATAAATATTAAGCACAGGTTTGAAATTCTATTAAATCTAATCACTGTCATCATCACCATCAGGGATAACCACATCGACAACGGTACCAACAGCCGCTCCTGTTAATTCTACTCCTGCCTCGACGGTTTCAGAAACAACGTCAATTATTGTCCCGGCCACACAACCCTGAAGAGTGACTAAAGCAACAAGAAATGACAAATACCCGGGAATTTTTATTGCCAGGTACTTTATCCACAAAGTGGTTCTGAGGCCTTTTATTGTCACAGGAATATATCTCAATTGGCTGGTTAGTAGACTATCAACTTGCATTGATGATAGCAATTACAGATAGGGAAACAGGGTAGAAATGACCTGTCAACAGTGGCAAAAATGAAAGATAAACAGAACCTAATCTTCGAGTTCAGAAATTGCTTCTGTTTTGACCAATCGTAGCAGATGCACCCGACGCTTATCTGCCCGCAGGATCTTTACATTAAAACCGGCGAAATCAATTATCTCTCCACGCTTGGGCAAGTGCCCGAAAGCGTTTATTACCAATCCTCCAATAGTGTCATATTCATCATCGTTCAGCTCGGTTTTGAAATATTTATTGAAGTCATCTATTGGGGTGATGGCCTTGACGGTGTAACGACTTCTGCCATGTTGATTAATGTTATCTTCTTCATCAATATCATGTTCATCTTCGATCTCACCTACTATTTCCTCTATAACATCTTCAATAGTGACAAGCCCGGCAACACCGTATTCATTCACAACGATTGCCATGTGATTACGACTGGAAC
>JABHFC010000072.1 GCA_018676275.1 Gammaproteobacteria bacterium
CTAAACATGATTGTCACCGGTCCCGCCGGAACACTGATTCATTCTGACGAATAACTACTAAATTATTCGTGCTATATAGTTCCTGTTAGATTATTCCGACTTTTTATTATCCAGACCAAACAAGGCATCCAGTTCACTTTTCGCCTTATTAGCATCCGTACCAGAAAGATTACTTTCACCTTGTTCCAGCCCGAATAGAGATTCCAGCGATGCTTTACCTGAGTTAGCCGACTCGTCTGCGCTTTCATAGGCACTATCGCTCGGCTGAAAATACCCGCAGAAGTTTGCTCGCTCCTTATCAGTTACTTTTTCAGCAATAGGTTCACGACAGCTGTTACTTACCCTGGTATCGAAATATTTACACATACGACAGACCTGCAAATCGCATTTGCATGACTTACATTTTGACAGGCGAGATAAGGGCAAAAGAACATCTGCCAGCGAAGCACCACATTTCCAACAAAGCAGTTCGTTTTTTGTCATATCCAGATTAAGAGATCTAGAAAAACAGTAATTTTATAATAAAAACTATCAACACAGTATTTAGTATATATCTAATTAGTACCTCACCTTTTGCCACGGACATGTGAGCGCCCATCCACCCGCCGATTGAATTTCCCAATGCCAGGCAAATCCCCATCAACCACAATAACTCCACCTGCGTGACAAATATGATCAATGCTGCAATGGTATATGTGCCTATGATAAATACCTTGTGCATGTTGGCACGCACCAGATCCTGTCCCAGCACCTTGTTTAATATTGGCAACAATATAAAGCCAACACCTATCTGTATAAATCCGCCAAAGAATCCGGCAATTACCATAAGCATGTGACCGACTATCATTCTTTTCCGTGTGACAGGAATGGCCACAGATTTTTCCTTTTCCTTTTTGTCAGTGGCCATTACTAACATTATTGCCAGCATGATTATCGCCAGGGTCCGATTGAACCAGACACCTTCCAGACGAGTCCCGATAAACGCACCCAGAACAGCGCCAGGCAAGGCACAAAAGGCCAGCGACAAGCTCAGTTTAAAGTCGGAATAGCCTTTTCTGAAAAAAGTAAAAACTGCAGTGATATTTTGGGCAAGGATTGCTATGCGATTTGTGCCATTTGCGACTGGACCGGGAATCCCCATGAACACCATTACAGGCACACTTATCATTGAACCACCGGCTGCCATAACGTTTATAAATCCAGCAACGATGCCAACAAAAAATAAAATAATGCCTTGTGTGTATTCCATTGGGTAATTCTAACTGGAGTGGGAGTTAAGAAATATGCTTAAAACTGATTTTCCTCGATCGAGGCGATTTTTGATGATCAGGGTCTGTTGACGTTTCATTTTCATCACTGCTGGTGACAATGAAACGTCAACAGACCCTAAACATTAAACCTGAATAACATTACATCACCATCATCAACAAGATATTCTTTGCCTTCCAGCCGCCACTTCCCTGCATCTTTCGCACCTTGTTCACCATTACAGGCAATAAAATCATCAAAAGCGATTACTTCGGCACGGATGAAACCATGTTCAAAATCAGTATGTATAGTGCCGGCAGCTTTTGGTGCCGTATCACCCTGATGAATAGTCCAGGCTCGTATTTCTTTGGGTCCAGCGGTAAAATAAGTTTGTAAACCCAAAAGTTTATAACCAGCGCGTATTATCCGGTTCAAGCCCGGCTCTTCCAGACCCAGTTCAGCAAGAAAATCCAGTTTGTCCGCCTCGTCCAATTCGGCAATTTCGGATTCAATAGCAGCACACACAGGAATAACCTGAGACCCTTCGCCCGCAGCAAGTTTTTCCAACTCCGCCAACCAGCGATTATCCTGCATACCCGCCTCTTCTACGTTAGCAATATAAAAGGTCGGTTTGTCGGTTAGTAACTGATATTCCCCCAGAACTAATCTATCTTCATCCTCTAACGCAAGGGCGCGGATTGGTGTTCCGGTATCGATATGCGCCAGTACTTTTTCCAGTAATGTCTGTTTTGCTGTTGCATCCTTGTCTCCACTTCTGGCCAGTTTTTGAGCTTTTTGTAATGCCCGATCGAGAGTTTCCTGATCCGCCAGGCATAGTTCAGTGTTAATAACATCGATATCTGACAGAGGATCGACCTTTCCTGCTACGTGAACAATATTGTCATCATCAAAACATCGAATAACCTGTGCAATGGCATGAGTTTCACGAATATGTGCGAGAAACTTGTTACCCAGTCCTTCACCTTTCGACGCACCTTCCACCAGTCCGGCAATATCAACAAACTCCATATGTGCAGGAATTACCTGTTTGCTGTTAACAATACTCTGGATTTGCTGCAGTCTGGGATCGGGAACTGGCACCACTCCGACATTCGGATCAATGGTGCAAAAAGGATAGTTCTCGGCACTGATCCCGGAATTGGTCAGTGCGTTAAATAAGGTTGATTTGCCCACATTGGGCAATCCTACAATGCCACATTTAAATCCCATAATTACTATTGAAGTTATCTGCTTAAAAGTTAAAAAATGATTACGTTCTCTGCAACTGTTTTAAGGTCAATTCACTACTACTTTTCGTTTGTGTGTAATTCATTCATGGCTTTTTGAATATCGCCACTGAATAAAAGTGGCATCACAGATATGGCTTCTTCAATCGCGATGTCTATCAATTTTTGATCTTCGCGCCCTGGTCGTCCTAATACATGAGGAGTGACCGAATCGCGTCGACCCGGATGTCCTACGCCAATACGTAAACGCAGAAAATTTTTTTCACCGGTCTTACCGATAATATCGCGCAAACCATTATGGCCTCCATGTCCACCACCCTTCTTAAGACGCACAGTGCCGGAATCCAGATCAATTTCGTCATGCGCAATCAATACTTCATCAATATTGATTTTAAAATAGTCAAGCATGGCCTGAACCGAACGACCGCTTTCATTCATAAAAGTTTGTGGTTTGAGCAAACGACAATCGACACCAGAACTGAAGATTCGTGCGGCTTCGCCCTGGAATCTGGATTCAGATGAGAACTGACAATTATTTTGCCTTGCAAGACTATCTACAAACCAAAACCCGGCATTATGCCGGGTTTCGGTGTATTCAGAACCTGGATTTCCCAGTCCAACGATAAGCTTAATCACTGGGGTAATCTCCGTCAGCCAGACTAAACTTAATCTTCGGCAGGAGCAGCTCCGTCTTCTGTACCGGCAGCAG
The DNA here is from genome assembly GCA_018676275.1 of Gammaproteobacteria bacterium. GTDB lineage: Bacteria > Pseudomonadota > Gammaproteobacteria > Eutrophobiales > Eutrophobiaceae > WLWS01. The sequence continues at coordinate 3,205 of JABHFC010000072.1, forward strand.
CTTCAGCGGCTTCAGCAGCTTCAGCAGCTTCTAGTTCATCTGCTTCCACCACAACTTTCTGTAAGTGTACCGATGCCACTGGTTGAGATTCATCGCCACCATGCAAAAGCGCATAATTATCGACACCCTCAGGTAACACCAGATCAGACAGATGGACAGTTTCGCCAAGGTTTACTTCCTGTAAATCAACTTCAATATATTCAGGCAAATCTTTCGGCAGACAGGTTATTTCAATATCTGTCATGACATGACTGACGACACCACCACCGGTTTTAACACCGACACATGTTGTCTCGTTAATGAAGTGTAAGGGAATACGCATAGTGATCTTTTCTTTCGCATCAACACGTAGAAAGTCAATATGCTGAATCAATCTTTTATAAGGATGTCTTTGCAGGTCTTTTAGTACTACCTGTTCCGATTTCTTACCAATATTCAAGGTTAGAATATGTGAATAAAAAGCCTCGTGATCAAGTTGATGCCCGAGCGCATTCTGATCCACTGTAATCATCGTTGCTTCTTTATTTGTGCCGTACACAATACCGGGAACCTTTCCGGTTTTACGCAGGCGGCGGCTCGCACTCTTCCCCACGCTTTCGCGCGGCTCTGCATTAATTTCAAATGTTTGCATTTCAAACTCCTAAGTTAATATAGTTAACATTCTTTATCCGCGACCAGATAAAGAAATTTTTGCTCTAAGTAAATAGCTACAAGCAACATGCACTTTCATGTTGCTTGTAGCTAATTGCTATCTTTGAATTAGTGACGAAACTTGTCTAAATAATTCTTCAGTCCACAAACATCGAGCTGAGGGATTCACCCTCTGCAACTCGACGTACACTTTCAGCCAACATGGCAGCAACACTTAACACACGAATACGATCACAGGCCTCCGCTTCCGGTGTCAAGGGAATGGTATCTGTCACTACCAGTTCATCCAGTACAGAAGCGTTAATATTTTTCATCGCATCTCCGGATAATACTGCGTGTGTACAATACGCAACCACTTTAACTGCACCAAATTCTTTCAATGCGCCTGCGGCATTACATAAAGTTCCTGCTGTATCTACCATGTCATCGATAATGACGCAGGTCCTGCCATCAACATCACCGATAATATTCATAATTTCCGACTCATTCGGATTTGGGCGGCGTTTATCAATAATCGCCAATTCCGAATCGTCGAGTCTTTTCGCAAGCGCCCTCGCGCGAACTACACCACCAACGTCTGGTGAGACCACCATCAGGTTAGGATATTCATGTTTCCAGACATCACCCAATAACACTGGTCCTGCATATACATTATCCAGTGGCATATCAAAAAAGCCCTGAATCTGGTCTGCGTGCAAATCCACTGTCAATACCCTGTCAATATTCACAGAGCCAATCATATTTGCCACCACCTTGGCGGTAATTGGCACCCTGGCGGAACGTGGTCGACGATCCTGCCTTGCATAGCCCATGTAGGGTATGACCGCTGTAACTCTGGCTGCTGACGCACGTCGTAATGCATCTGCAATGACCAGCAATTCCATCAAATTGTCATTGGTCGGCGCGCATAATGATTGCAATATAAATATATCGCGACCTCGCACATTTTCAACAATCTCTGCCATCACTTCGCCATCACTAAATTGGCCAACAGTGATCTTGCCTAAAGGCAAATTTAGATAACCTGCAATCTCCAATGACAACCTTGGATTGGAATTGCCGGAAAAGAGCATCGCATTAGATAATGACATTGTTCAATATGCCTGTATTTATGTATGGCTTGAATACTCGGCTTCCTGGCCAGCAATAACTCCTGATTTACAGAAATCATAATATACCACTTCTTTATAATATGGCTGGGGTGCCAGGACTCGAACCTGGGAATCCGGGGATCAAAACCCCGTGCCTTAACCAGCTTGGCTACACCCCAATAAAATCTTCGACTTCCTGTTCGGTTCTCATCCTGAATGTTGTCTGTTCCAGGATTATTCCGGGCGTCCTGCCCTCCACCCCTTTGGGGCCAGTGTCGCATTCGCTCCACTGTTCAAATTCGCTCCCGGCGAATTTGTCGAACCTGGGAATCCGGGGAGCCTTACCCCGTGCCTTAACCAGCTTGGCTACACCCCAATAAAATCTTCCTTATCCAGTCCGCTCGTCGTTCTGGATAATTTCTCCGCCGAGTTATTCCCGGCTCAGTCTTTCTGCCAGGGGTGATCGATTAAGCCCTTTCGTTACAATGCTTTGCCATGAATCTGGCAGGCTCGCGGCAGCCTCGTTAGCCAGTTCCCTGTTTGCAAACCTGGAGAAAACACAAGCACCAGTTCCAGTCATTCTTGTCCCATACCGCTGACCCAGCCAATCAAGCACTGCTGCTACCTCTGGGTACTGTTGGCGGACCACTTCCTCACAGTCATTATGGCCAGCTCCAGCCAGAAAGTCGCGTATTGTGATTGCAGGCGTATTACGTGTCAAATCATCTGAG
>JABHFC010000073.1 GCA_018676275.1 Gammaproteobacteria bacterium
CGGCGCGGCGCTGGAACACCATTTTACAGACATGCTGAGCTGAATCAGGCCGGCATTCCCATTCTGGCAGGCATTTACGGTACTAATCCTGCCGGTGGCGGATATCAAAGCATCAGCCCAACCATTTTGCTAGCTCATAAGGATGCGAATATTGCTGTAGGTGGTGTTGGCATTGTTTCTGGCATGGCGCCAAGAGGTGGTTTTGATGCGGAAATGCTGGAAGAACTCATTCAGAAGACTCGTGAATTCAGCGCTACTCCGCCGGGAAGTGTCGATACACATTATGAAAAAACAGGCTTTTTCTCTCATGTATATGAAGAAGAAACCGGTGTGCTGGATGGGATCAAGGAATACATGTTGGCGACACCAGCATATAAACCAAACTTTTTCCAGGTAGCCGAACCGAAAGAACCTGCATTTCCTATAGAAGATATTTACTCCTTACTGCCTTTTAACCAAAAAGAAGTCTATGACTTCGACGAAATCCTTGCTCGTTTAGTCGACGGCAGTGAGCATATGGAATTTAGACCGGATTACGGTCCGGAGATGTATACCGGAATGTGCAAAATTGACGGGATGTTGGTCGGATGCATTGGTAACCGTCAGGGCTATCTGGGTAAAGATTATCCTGAATACGGCGACTATCCAGGCATAGGCGGTAAACTTTATCGACAGGGTATGATAAAAATGAATGAATTTGTCACTCATTGTGGACGTGACAGGGTACCCATTATCTGGTTTCAGGATACCAGTGGTATCGATGTTGGCGATATAGCCGAACAAGCGGAGCTGCTTGGATTGGGTCAGGCCCTGATCTATTCAATTCAGCAGACAGATGTACCGATGATGCTGGTGATACTCCGTAAAGGTAGTGCAGCTGCACATTATGTCCTCGGTGGTCCTACCGCCAATCGACACAATGCCTTCACTCTTGGTACTCCAGCGACTGAAATTGCTGTAATGCATGGCGAGACAGCGGCGGTAGCTACCTATGCACGCCGGGCAGTAAAGGAAAAAGATGCCGGGCGTCCTCTTGAGCCGATCGCTGAGAAAATGAATGAACTGGCTCAGCAATATCTTGATAACTCAAAACCAGACTTTTGTGCCCGTCAGGGGATGGTTGATGAAATTGTAAAACTGAAGGAATTGCGAAATTATCTAAAGGCATTTAGTGGCGCTGCGTACCAGAACCCAAAGTCTATTTGTCCAAAACATCAAATGATTTTACCAAGAATAATAAAGGGTTAGACGAGAAACATGGAATCTGCTTTAAATGTTTTTATTAATGGTATTGCGGGTGTCTTTGCCGGCATAACCTTCCTCTATATTGCTATTCGTCTGAATTCGGCCACAGCCGGACGCGAAGTCAAAAAACAGGAATAGCTATGGTCTTTTTCGAGAGTATGGGCTTACTGGCCCTGACGCCGGGTATGATCTGCATGTGGGTTATTGGTCTGCTCCTGATTTATCTGGCTATTAACAAGCAATATGAGCCTTTGTTATTACTTCCCATAGGTTTTGGGATACTTGTCACCAATTTGCCGTTAACGAATTTAATGGTCGAAAACGAAGGCTTGCTCTGGATTTTTCACCATTTCGGAATTGAATTTGAAATCTTTCCTCCCTTAATTTTCCTTGGCCTCGGTGCTCTCACGGATTTTGGCCCTCTACTTGCCCAACCACGTCTTATCTTTCTCGGTGCCGCCGCCCAGGTTGGTGTCTATTTAACCTTTTTTACAGCATATAGCATGGGTTTCAGTCTTCAGGAAGCGGCCACTATTGGCATTATCGGCGGCGCAGATGGTCCCACCACTATCTTTCTCGCTGCCAAACTTGCACCGCACCTGCTGGGTGCCTGTGCCGTAGCAGCCTACTCCTATATGGCTCTGGTGCCGGTTATACAGCCACCCATTATGAAGCTATTGACCACTGAAGAAGAACGCAAGATCAAGATGAAAAAAGGCCGAAAGGTCTCCAGCAAAGAAAAAGTGTTCTTTCCTCTTATAGCGGTAATGGTAATAGTCCTGTTAGTGCCTGCATCTGCCCCTTTAATTACCATGTTTATGCTCGGCAACCTCTTTCGCGAGTCCAAAGTGGTGGAGCGCCTTAATGAAACAGCGCAGAATGCATTGATGAATATTGTCACAATTTTCCTCGGTATTAGTGTTGGAGCGACTATGAGCGCCGATAATTTTCTGCGTAAAGAAGTGATATTCATATTCTGTTTAGGCTTATTTGCGTTCATGATCAGCACCGCAAGCGGTATACTGTTGGCGAAATTCATGAATTTGTTTACAAATAACAAAATCAATCCTTTGGTTGGGGCTGCTGGCGTATCTGCCGTACCGATGGCAGCACGAGTCGTACAGAAAGTGGGTGCTCAGGCAGATAAGAAAAATTATCTGTTGATGTTTGCAATGGGCCCCAACATCGCTGGCGTGATTGGCACAGTAATCGCGGCAGGAATATTTTTAACAATGCTTAAATAGGAGACTGAACCATGGCAACAGAAGTAGAAGCACCTCTTGCTGGCAATATTTGGGAAGTTCTGGTCGAAGTTGGTGCAAGTATTGAAGAAGACGATGAACTTGTAATTATAGAAGCGCTTAAAATGGAAAACCCTGTCTATGCACCATGCGATGGCACGGTAAAGGAAATTAAAGTAAAAAAAGGTGACG
>JABHFC010000074.1 GCA_018676275.1 Gammaproteobacteria bacterium
CTCGGCTACACTGATTGCACAGGAAGCGCCAGCAATGTCAGTTTGCCCTTTTATAACCTCGGCGCTTCTGGCGCAGCCGATATGGGTGATTCTAGCAGTCCCTTCACACTGGAAGATGACCCAGGTGGAGGCTTACCAAAATTTGAGGACCTTAGAATAGGCCCCGGACATGTTGTTATAAATACTACTGATGGGTCCAACGGAATTATCACTGATATTGAAGGGAATAAAAAAGTTGATATTGATGAATTAAATGATGGTACAAATAATGATTTTAGCAGTGGTGATAGTTATTACATAACGGCACCAGTCGTTTCTATCAAGGACTATGATGCCAGCGGCAATCTACTGGGTGGTGCCGCTGTTTCAATTCCCAGTGGTGGAGCGCAAGGGAGCATTAAAGTTGCCGGTATTGATTACTATTTACATCCACTTGATATCGACTTGAATAATGATGGTGACTATAACGATAGTGGGGATGTGAAACCTGATATACCTGCCTGGTTTACCCGTAATAACTGGCACCAGTACGTGTATATTGCATATAGTGCCGGCGAGCAGCCTGGTGTAGGAACGGCTTGTACAACAGTTGGCACTGGCGATGATACTGATTGTCTGGTGTTAAATATCGGTACAAATGTAAATAATAATGTTCGTGCCCTGGTAATGCTAAGCGGCGAAGAGTTGTCGAGTCAGGCCTGGACCGGAAGCGGTATAGGAAACTATATCGATTTAGCTGAGAACACAGATGCAGATGATATATTTGAAAAACAGTCCGCATCCAATTTGTTTAACGATAATATTCGAGTTGCTGTTAGTTGTCCCTCAGATGCTACTAAATTATGTTGGTCAGAATAAATAAAGAAACAGGCTTTACCCTGATTGAGCTAGCGGTCGTATTATTTATTGTCTCGCTTCTGTTGGCTGGGTTCCTGTCTCCTCTGTCTACAAGACTGGAACAACAAAATCGTGAACGCACAGTAGACAAGTTAGACGAAATTAAGGAATCGTTACTAGGATACGCTGTAATTAATGGAAGACTGCCCTGTCCTGATTGTCCGGATGGTAATGTGGGAACATGTGGGTCTATTGCTGCCAGCCTCCGCAATGATGGGATTGAAGATCGAGATGGCAGCACCAGTAATTTTTGCAGAACTAACATTGGTACCGTGAGCATAGGAAACATGCCATGGGTGGATTTACAGGTTAGAGAGCATGATGAATGGGCAAGACACTATACTTACGGAGTGACTTCAAATTTCGCAGACGACGTTGCTGGAACCGGATGTGGAACCGTAGCAGTTGGTATTTCTTTTGAAATTTGTTCCCCCGGTGCCATAAATATCCACAATACTTACGTAGTCGGGCCAACTGTATATCCGACTGCTTCTATTGCTGGAAATATTCCTGCAATTGTTATTTCTCATGGAAATGATGGCTACGAAGCAAACCAGTCTGCACAACAAGTGGAGAATTACGGCAGAAAACCTGTGAACCCTGTCAACGGAATCGATATTCTATCCAGTTACACAGCAACAGCATTCAGCACGAATGATTTTATTTATACAGATTTCACAAGGGATACCAGTCTTAATCCGCCAACTCAATTTGATGATCTGGTGATTTGGCTATCTCCTGCTATTCTAATGAATCGCATGCTCGTATCAGGAAGCCTGCCATAAGTAATCAGTGATCGCTGGATTGTTTCGTATCGGTATTAGCCTTTAATTCAAAACAAACCCGACCATTCTGATTACTGGTTAATGAAAGGATATAGTTATTTGAAGTAGCCTGCTTGGCAATCTGAAAAAGACCTACTCCCAGTCCTGTATCAGATTTTACAGGGTCCCTGAATATTGAATGTTCCAGCTCATCTGGTATTTGATTGCCGTTATCACATACCGTCAGAATGATACTGTCCTGCGCATTGTACAGCGTTACAGTTGCGCTTATATCAGGTTCGACCTGACGCTTTGTTCTAATATTTTCCAACAGGTTTTCAATTACACTGTCGAACAATTCTACGGGAATAAAAGGGTCGCCGGATATGTCACATTGAAAGTCAATGTCGTTAATATTGTTTCGCGATTGTAATTCTCTCCACCAATCTTTAGCGTACACCTTGCCTTCTGAAGTGGTTTCAGGAGCCTGTAGTTTATCCAGAGCAAGCTGCAGTCGTTGGGTGAGAAGAGGTAATTGTTTTTCCAGCAAACGCTGTGAAACTGATTTTTCAACATCAACTGGATCAAGCGTTGTGATACTGGTTATAGCGTGCAAAGATTGCAACAGGTTTTTGATATCATGCGTTACCCTGGCACCCGTTTCATATATAGCCTGTAAGTGGGTTTGTTGAGTCAGTTTCTTTTCGCGGAGTTTGGCTTCATAGAAATTGTCAATTATTTGTACGAGCAATTTACAATGCAGGTAAAGGGCTCCACCAATCGATGCGTTACCGTAAATACAAATGACGAAATTATCTGTTCTGATTTCTGTTTCATGTTTTGTTAAATCACCAAATTGCCCACCTGAGTAAGGTGATTTCCATACCGCACCCGTTACCCAGGGCAAAGCAACCACTTCTTCAATAACAGCGCTGAGAAACTCTTCCGGAGAACTTTGTTGTTCGAACAGGTTGGCAATTTGTTCAAGCCATTGTTCGAGTGGGGTACCGATATTCAAAATGGATCGCGTCCACAATTGTGATAAACCGCTAAAGCCGGCATGAGGTGTTAATAACCAGCTAATGACAAAAAGGAATACGCCAATTGCAATAAGAGTCTCTATCAGGGAAGCAAGATACTCCGTCTGGCTCTGATACATATTCAGCAGACTACCGGCCACTAGCAAACTAATTAATAAAGCTGTAGTGGTAGCATGAATAAAGTCTACTGTGTCCAGAGAGTGTTCATTTTCTTCTACAGGTACCAGTATTATGAGCAAGGGCAAAATCGGTAGAAACAAACTGAATGAATAGGATACATTTCTGGAAATTGCTATATCAAATAAAGACACTGTGCAGGAAATAAGAAGTTCGGAGATCAGAAAAATCAACACAATTATATTGATGTATCGCTCGCGGCGATAAATATTCGCTCTACCTCCGCAGAAACCTGTAAGCAGGACTAGCCAGCCAAACAGTAACAGCCAGTTCATCCAGGTTACGAATGCTATAGTTAATGCAATAAATAGCAGACCATTCTGCCAGGCAAGTTTTTCATCACCACGCCATACAGGTTGCCAAATCAGGAACAAACCGAGATGAACCAGCATTAGGGAGCGAGAAAGAGGGCTGCCAAAATCCAGCCATACAGACAGATGCAACATCTCCAGCATCAAAGCCAGGATAATAGTATGTTGGCGTTCCCTAATGACTTGTGTGAATGAGGACATAGATGTAATAACGATAATTAATTATTATCGCCAAAGCTTAGCACAAATTTGGAAATAATAGCGTTGGCTGGATTATCCTGAGGTAGGATACAAAAACTTCGGAATGTATTATATTTGTCGAGACTTATGAAAAAATCTATTTTAACGATTGCACGGTTTACTTTTTACGAGGCTGTTAAAAACAGGTTGTTCGTTTTAACGCTTGCAGGTCTTTTATGTGTTTTGGGTTTGACTGAGTTTGTAGGGGAGCTGGCTATTACGGAAGCCAATAGTATTAGGGCAATTCTTCTGGGCTCAGGTATGCGCTTGTTTGCAGTTACAACAGTAGCGCTGTTTGTTATAACCAGCATGGTTAGAGAGTTTAACGATAAAGGTTTTGAACTTATAGCTTCATTACCCTTTCCTCGATCCTGCTATTATTTTGGCAAATTCCTGGGGTTTTTTCTTTTGTCTCTGGTTATTGCCGTGGCGACCAGTTTACTGCTGCTGATTTACAGCCCTGCGTCTGCAGTATCTTTGTGGTTAATTTCCCTGATCTGCGAGCTAGCTATAATTATTTCCTTAAGCCTTCTGTGCCTTTTAACTTTCAGTAATGTCACTGTCGCATTTATGGTGGTTATCAGCTTCTATATTCTTGCAAGAAGCATTTACGCTATCCAACTTATAAGTAATAGCCCAATTCTGGAGTTTTATACCTACTCACAACAATTCATGCGAATGGTGACGGATGCAATGGCTTTTTTATTGCCCGGATTACATGACTTTACCAGGAGCGACTGGTTGGTTTACGGAGCGGACATGAATGATATAAAGATGGTGATTATACAAACTATTATCTACCTGAGTCTGTTGTCTGCTGCAGGCTTATTCGATCTATATCGAAAAAATCTGTAATTGATAAGCAGGAAAATACTTTTGAAGTTAAATATTCTGAGTTGGCATGATATGAACAGGGAACGGCCTGTGTCAGCAGTGCCACGTCCGGTTGTGTTTTTATTTGCTATAGCTTTGCTACTACAAATATTGTGGCACACTCAACAAGCAAAACCCGTTGCCAGAGCAACTGAATTAAGTACTGCGCCATCTTTGGCATTGTTAAAAGTGTTCAGTTTGGGCGATCCGGTCTCATTATCGAGACTGTTGATGCTTAGAATACAATCTTTTGACAATCAGCCCGGTATCAGCATACCGTTTTCGAAACTGGACTATAAAAAAGTGGTGAGCTGGTTACGGCTTATTTCGAGACTGGATCAAAATAGCCAATATCCTTACCTGATTGCAGCGAGAGTATATGCCCAGGTAAAGGATCCGGATAAGAAACGCATTATGCTCAATTTTGTTCATGACGGTTTTTTGCAAAACCCTGATTTACAATGGCCTGCTATGGTTCATGCAGTTTTTATTGCCAAGCACAGACTTGAAGATCTGGAGCTGGCGTTAAAGTACGCTAAAGATATCAGGTTGCATGTTAATCGTGATGACATCCCTTCCTGGGTACGACAAATGGAGCTTTTCGTGCTGGAAGAAATGGGTGACCTGGAAAGTGCCAGGGTGTTATTAGGCGGGTTTCTTGAAAGCGGACTGATAGAGAATGAGCGGGAGTTCAGGTTTTTACAAGACAGACTCGGAGCAGCAAATAGTAATTAGCTATTATTCTGATTTATTTTTGATTGCGATTTTATCCAGCAGGACTGGATAAAGTTTATCTTCTGCGAATTCCTTTTTTAGCTTTTCAAAAGCGAGCATGGCTGGTTGCCAGTCTTCAGCGAAGTAATATTCCATTGCCTTTTCGTGGGTATTAATTTTATTAAGTAGTGTTTCATCAGCTTCATTTTTCCTGCAGACAGGTTCAAAAATTTTAGTTTTATTACGTTTGCCTTTAACCTGTACTACATCAAGCGCCCTGAAAAGCACATCATTCGACTCTTTCATTGTAGTTTCGCTGACAATAGTCGGTATGAAGTGGTCTACTAGATCCGGACACCGAGTTAAGGAGTTACAATACCAAAACGAGGTGAACGATGACAACAGCAAAAAGAAGCAGACGAAAATACACAGAAGACTTCAAGCGAGATGCAGTAGCCCTGGTCACAGAAC
>JABHFC010000075.1 GCA_018676275.1 Gammaproteobacteria bacterium
ATTTGGAATGACCAAACTTCTCTCCTCGCGCCTTGATTGGCATTTTTTCAGACTCAACAGTGGCGAAGATGAAAGATAAACAGACCCTAAACTTTGTTCGCTTCTGTGAGTTACTTTTCCCTTAATACGTAAATATCCTTATATCTTCCACAGACGATTGATCTGCGACAAGGTATAATCTCTTTTCAATTACTGATTTTGGAGGCATTTTTTGGCAGCTACAGGAAATCAACGCATTTTATCCGGAATGCGCCCGACCGGGCAGTTACATCTTGGGCATTACCATGGTGTTCTAAAAAATTGGTTAAAGTTACAAAACGAGTACGAGTGTTTTTTTTCTATTGTCGACTGGCATGCTTTGACAACGGATTACGAAGATCCGAGTGCGATTGCTGAAAATGTATGGGAAATGGCAATCGACTGGCTCGCCGTCGGTATTGATCCTGGCTCAGCCAAACTCTTTATTCAGTCGCGTGTACCTGAACATGCAGAATTACACCTGCTGTTATCCATGTTTGCGCCGCTAAGCTGGCTGGAACGGGTGCCGACTTATAAAGATCAAATGGAGAAACTCACCAATAAGGACTTGACCACCTATGGTTTTCTGGGGTATCCGCTGTTACAGGCCTCTGACATCATTATGTACAAATCCAGTTTTGTACCCGTAGGAGAAGATCAGGTTGCTCACGTTGAGATGACTCGCGAGATCGCCAGACGATTTAATTATCTCTATGGTCGTGAGCCAGGCTTTGAGGAAAAGGCTGAAATGGCTGCAAAGAAGATGGGTAAAAAGAATCTTAAGCTTTATAAGCAACTGTTAACCAGCTACCAGGAAAAGGGTGATGCTGAAGCGCTGGAAAAAGCCACAGCTTTAATCGAATCACAGCAAAATATCAGTATTGGGGATAGAGAACGACTAATTGGCTATCTGGAAGGCGGAGGCAGGATGATATTTCCTGAGCCACAAGCGCTTTTGACGCCAGAGTCCAAATTGCTTGGGTTGGATGGACAAAAAATGTCGAAGTCCTATGGCAATACTATTGCACTGAGAGAAAACCCCAGTAGTGTTGAGGCCAAAATCAGGACTATGCCTACAGACCCTGCTCGTGTCAGGCGTACTGATCCCGGTGATCCGAATAAGTGCCCCGTCTGGAGCTTGCATCAGGTTTACGCCGATGATGACTTAAAAACATGGGTGGAAGAGGGCTGCCGGAGCGCTTCAATAGGTTGTCTGGACTGCAAAAAACCGGTTATCGATGCGGTGTTGAAAGAACAACAGCCAATTCGTGAGCGAGCCAAAGAATTCCAGGAAGACCCGGAAATGGTACGAGGCATCATCAATGAGGGATGTGAAGCTGCTCGAGATGTTGCCCGGGAAACCATGGAAGAAGTCCGCCAGGTAATGGGCATATCTTATCGTTGATTTCAGGCTAAATGACGAATGACAAGTAGGCAGCGACAGACGATAATGTGTCCGTGAGTAACGATATAGAGAATCCAGAAGCTCCCAAGACCGAGCAGGCTGAAATGCCTTTCGCTATTGTTCAGGGTGCGCCAATCAGCGAAGTGCCTCGTGATCTTTATATACCGCCGGATGCACTGGAGGTATTTCTTGAAGCTTTTGAAGGGCCGCTGGATTTACTCCTGTATTTAATCAAACGCCAAAATCTGGACATTCTCGATATTCCTATTGCGCCTGTTACCGCTCAATACATGCGCTATATAGAATTAATGGAAGAGCTACAACTGGAGTTGGTCGGTGATTACCTGGTGATGGCAGCCATGCTGGCAGAAATTAAATCCCGTATGTTGTTACCCCGACCAAAATCAGATGAGGAAGAAGACGATCCGCGAGCTGAATTAATACGTCGTTTGCAGGAATATGAACGTTACAAACAAGCTGCCGAAGATATTGAAGCGATGCCACGATATGAGCGCGATATATTTGGCACAATTGTAGAGTTTCCCGATCGAAGCACTTTGCAGGAACCTCCAGAGGTACCACTGGATGTGATACTAAAAGCCTTTGCCGATGTTCTAACCCGAGCAGAGATGTTTTCTCATCATCATATACAACGGGAAACATTATCGGTGAGAGAGCGTATGTCAGTAATATTGGAGCGTGTGCGTGGCGATGAGTTTAGTGAGTTTAAAGATCTGTTCACTGTGGACGAAGGAAAGGCAGGAGTAATAGTGGCATTTTTGGCAATACTGGAATTATTAAAAGAATCATTAATAGAGATGGTACAAAACGAAATTAACGGACCCATTTACGTAAAGGCAGCAGCATGACAGCGGAGCAATTAAAAAATATCCTTGAGGCGGCATTGATGACTTCAAGTGGACCAATGAGTTTAAATCGATTTGTCTCTCTTTTTGAAAAAGATGATGAGCAGCCTGAACGCGCAGAAGTAAAAGCGGCTTTGGAACAATTACAACAGGATTACGAAGGACGCGGGGTTGAACTGAAAGAAGTTGCCAGTGGCTTTCGTTTTCAGGTTCGCAATGAATATGCAGAATGGGTTAATCGTTTATTTGATGAACGTCCCCAGCGTTATTCAAGGGCTTTACTGGAAACTCTGGCAATTATCGCTTATCGCCAGCCAATTACCCGCGGTGAAATTGAAGATATCCGAGGTGTCAGTATCAGCTCAAGCATAATCAAGACACTACAGGAAAGGGAATGGATACGTGTAGTGGGGCATCGTGATGTACCGGGAAAACCGGAGCTGTTAGCCAGTACAAAACAATTTCTTGATTATTTTAATTTGAAAAAACTTTCGGATTTGCCTTCTCTGGCGGAAATAAAAGATTTCGACAAGATTAATCCTGACCTGTTTGAAGGTTTGGAAGAAGTATTGGCGCAACCCGAAAATGAAATTTCAGCCGATCAGGAAGAAGTTGAGCCTGTAGAAGATATTGAAGAAGCGGCAGACGTCATTGATCTTGTTGAAGATGAAAATGTAGTTGCAGAGGAATCTAATGTGGATGCAACTGCGGAGATAGAAGAAACAAGTGAACCAGAAGACGAAGAAGAGGAAGTGGAAATTGTTACAAGTGATAATGTTGTTCCATTTTCCAGTTCTTAGTTAATAAACTCTCGCTGTAATTTATGATTTCCGATTCCCCCCCGGAACGTATCCAGAAAGTATTGGCTCGCGCCGGTGTTGGTTCACGTCGTCAAATCGAAGCATGGATCAAGGAAGGCCGAATAAAGATCAATGGCAAGCTGGCAGTGCTCGGCGATCATATTTCGAGCAAGGATAAGGTCAAAGTAAATAATCGCGTTATTGACCTTGGTGATGCTGATGAAGAAAAAGTTAAAGTATTAGCCTACTACAAACCGAGCGGTGAAATATGTGCCCGTTCCGATCCCAAACATAAAAAAACCGTGTTTGATAAATTGCCAAAGCTTAGTAAGGGACGCTGGATAAATATTGGCAGACTCGATATCAATACCATTGGACTCTTGCTGTTCACAAATAATGGCGAACTGGCAAATCGTCTTATGCATCCATCAAATGAAGTTGAGCGTGAATATGCGGTGAGAGTGTTGGGCACCGCGACAAAGTCACAATTACAGGCCCTGACAATTGGCGTAAAACTTGAGGACGGACCAGCTAAATTTACAGATATTGTTGACTCCGGTGGAGAAGGTGCAAACCATTGGTATCACGTTGTGATTCTGGAAGGCAAAAACCGGGAAGTCAGACGTCTATGGGAATCACAGGGTTTAAAAGTCAGCCGTTTGATTAGAGTACGATTCGGTTCCTACATTCTGCCCAGGTCGAAGCGTCCTGGAAACTTCTGGGATCTAAAAGAAGCGGAAATTAAAGCTCTGAACCAGGATGTGAACTTGTAGCAGAGACATGCTGGAGCCTGGATAACTCTGAGTCTACTGACTCCATACTAAAATCTAATATACTCAAAGACTTAGCTCTAAAACGGGTGCTCTCTGGGATGTCTATTAGCAATTTTGAATCATCTTTGGAACAAATGAGTTTGAAAACTCTTTCGTTGTTAAAATCATACAGCTCGATTTTCACCAAGATCCCTTCTAAGATTCTTACATAAGACTAGGAAAACACGTATAGTTTTACCTAAAATCAATAATAGTTTCTGTACAACACATAATTTGTTTAGGGGAGTAATCATGACCGTCTCTATATCGAAGTTAATCAAGCCCGGCAGAGTTCATATTCTGTTTGCCATCACCAGTCTACTTTCACTAACAAACCCGGCAATTGCTGAAGAAGATGCAAATCCTGTTGAGGCGGTGGCTGGTGCTGTAGGTAGTGTAGTGGAAGGCACTGCAAAAGCTGTAGGAAGTGTTATTTCGACTGTTTTTCAAGGAATAGAAGAAGTTGTCGTCACCGCTCAGAAACGTGCGGAAGACATACAGGATGTACCTATATCTATTTCGGCATTCTCCGGTGCCTTTATGGAAGACTCCGGTGTCAATACGATTCAGGAACTCGGTGCTTATACACCTAACTTAAGTCTTACCCAATCCAGTCAGGTTGCAAATAATCGCATTATTATTCGTGGTGTTGGATCAGTGGGTAACAGTGCTATTGAACCCAGTGTCGCGGTTTTTATTGACGGCGTGTATTACCCGAGACCTTCATCCGTCGTCGGCAGTTTGACCGATCTTGAAGCAGTGGAAGTATTGCGTGGACCCCAGGGTACATTGTTTGGACGAAATGCTTCGATGGGTGCGCTGAATATTCGAACAGCTAAACCTTCAGATGAATTTGAAGGTCAAATTCGCGGTAGTTATGGCAGTGACAATGCAGTTAGGGTTTCAGGTAACGCCAGTGCTCCCTTTAGTGATACTTCTGGCGGGCGTTTGTCGTTTCAGTATTCGGATCGTGATGGTTTTGGTAAAAACACCTTCACCGGGCCTGGCAACAAAAATGAAATTGGCGATTGGGAAGATGTCACAGTACGAGGCAAACTCTACTTTGAGCCTACTGATAATCTCGATGTCACACTTACTTTCGACTACTCAGAAGTAAAAAATGAAGGACCGGTTGTTGAAGTGATCAGCGATACTGTTTTGCCGGCTTACGGGCCAACTATCAGTGCCATCCTCTCGCCGACCGGACCATTCGCACCGACTGGGCCAACACCAGAACTAACAAATGGCCTTGATTATGAAGTTAACCAGGATCACCGCGATACAGCAGATGATAATCAACGGGGTTTCTCTGCTGATTTCAACTGGTCGGTTGGCGAATATAACATTCGTTCGATCACCGCAGTGCGGGACTGGAATAATGACAGCTATGAAACGGCATTACGTTTACCTGCCGACTTGTTCAACCGCGTGACAACCTATGAAGTCGATTCGTTCTCACAGGAGCTGCAATTCATTTCACCAATTGGAGAAAGACTCGAATACGTAACAGGTCTTTATTATTACAAAGAGGATTACAAGATTGACCAGAATTTTGATCTGGGCGCGGACTTCTGTGGTCCGGCGGTGAATAATCTTGTACAGGCTCGTGTCGGTCAAGCTGCGATTCCGGCTCTGGCGGCGGGTATTGCGGCATTTTTGCCTAATCCTGCTCTGGCACCGACGATTGCCGGCGCAATTGTGTCGGGTGCAATCACTGACGGACCAACTCTCGACGCTGCATTCGGCTTACCAGCAGGTACCGGTGTTGCTTTACTGGCAGCGGCTGCAGGTGCAGGTGCTCCGGCAGGTCTTGCTCCGGGTACAGGTGCGGCGGCTTCCGGCTTTTGCGCAGCTGGTCCACAAATCGCAGCAGTGGATACAAACTTTAATCAAGATGTAGAAAGTATCGCAATATTCGGACAGGCGACATTCAATGTAACTGATGAGTTACGCCTGACCGGTGGTGTGCGTTATACACGCGATGACAAGAAAGGTAGTTTCGTCAGTCTTATACCAAACCCGATAGTTGCTCCTGCATCGCCAACAAATCCGTTTGGACTGGATTTACGCGCTGCAGAAAACCAACCTGATTTACGCTTTAAAGAGAACAAGATTACCTGGATGGTAAATGCTGCATACGACATTACCGACTATGCAATGGTGTTTGGTAGTTATTCAACCGGCTTCAAATCCGGTGGCTTTAATTCAGATGGTTTCAATTCAATTGGACTTGCCGCTGGTGCACCGCGTGTTTTTGATTCGGAAGAAGTAGATAATTTCGAGTTTGGCATTAAAAGCACTCTATTTAATAATCGAGTCAGGGCCAACATTAGTTATTTTCATACCGAGATCTCCAACTATCAGGACAGACAGTTTGATGGTGTAAACTTCCTGGTGCAAAACGCGGGTGAGCTGACACAACAAGGTGTCGAACTGGATATTCAGGCGCAACCGATCGAACAGTTATTTATGTTATTCGGTTTGAGTTATCTGCACTCTGATTTTGATACTTTTACCAACGCTACTAATCTACCCGCGGTCGTCGCCGCAACACAAGCACAAAATAGTGCATTACTGGCAATGGGAATGCCACCGGTCACCGTACCACCGCGAGACCTGACTGGCTTACGTAATCACTTTTCACCAAAATGGCAAGCTTCCCTGGTAGCGGAATGGTCCGATGATCTGGCCGATACTAATCTTGGCTGGTTCATCCGTGGCGAATTTCAACATACCAGTGCTCAAAATCTTGGCGCAGAAACCAACCAGAATCCGCAGTCGATACAGAAGGGTTATGAGGTATTTAATCTTCGCGGCGGTTTCAGGTCTAGTGACGACAAATGGGAACTGTCTGCCTTTGCACGCAACCTGGGAGATGAAGAATATTGTCAAACCGTATTCAATCAACCGATCGGCACGACACTGGGCCTGGTTGATGCGACGACAGGTGGCGGTATGCAACGCTGTGTTCTTGGTGCACCACGTACCTGGGGTGTGGAAGCCGCTTATCGCTTCTAAATGAATATTGAAAGAAATACGGGTTAATACCCGTATTTCTTTCTGGCATATCCTTATTTGAATTCCCTTCGTTTTATTTATTCAGAAACTGAATAAAAAGTTGTAGCAGAGCAGATAGTTTTTCAGCCTTCTCGTCGTCAATTTCCTCTGGTTCTGATTTTTTCAGGTAGTTGCTCTGATTTAATTCGAGTTGTATCGAGTTAATATTCTTTTCAGGGTCTCCATAATGACGGGTTATGTACCCGCCCTTGAAACGTTCATTCAAAACAATACTGTAATCAGAGTTATCCTTCGCTATTTTCAATAGCTCATCTATCAAAGACGGATGACAGGAAGTGCCGTTGGCAGTACCGAAATTAAGATCGGGTAGTCGTCCATCAAATAGTAGTGGTACTTCGCCGCTGATTGAATGGGCATCCCACAAAATAACGTGACCGTGAATATTTTTTATCCGTTCTAATTCGCTGCGAATATGATTATGGTAAGGCCACCAGTAGCTTTCAATACGTGCCTGTATTTCGCTTTCGTCAGGCTCGTTCCCTTTTGTGTAAATCGAATCACCACTAAAACTATTTAGAGGGCAAATACCTGTTTCCATAAGACCCGGATAGAGTTGTTCTCCTTCAGGTGAACGATTCAAATCTACAACATAGCGTGAATACCCCGCTTTGATATAGCTTATGTTCGTCTCCTTAATGAAATTGTAGAGTTTGCTTACCAGCCAATCACAATCGCTATTACTTTTACCTGCATCAGTAAACCTGGATATCAGCTCAGAAGGGATCCGGGTGCCATCGTGTGGAGAACTAATGAGTATTGGGCTATTACCCTGATGAAACTCGAATAGCTCAGGCATAACTTGGTAGTACTTCGTGAATACTGCTACCAAAATCAGCAGACATAATAATTTCTTTTGCCTGCTTGATGTCGGGAGAGAAATAACGATCCTTGTCATAATGAGGTACAGACTCTCTTAAAGAATCTATGGCTACCTGTAACAAAGAAGAAGTTTGCTTGGGTTGGTGAAACTCGATTGCCTGGGCAGCAGCGAGAAATTCAATGGCAATAATACCAGTCAGATTGTCAGCTATATCACCCAGTCGTCTTGCTGCAAATGTTGCCATCGAGACATGATCTTCCTGATTAGCTGATGTCGGTAAACTATCAACACTGGCCGGATGAGCAAGTGACTTATTTTCTGATGCCAGCGCAGCGGCTGTAACCTGCGCAATCATGAAGCCGGAATTCAAGCCCGGATCTTCGACCAGAAAAGCAGGTAGCAGGCTAAGCACAGGATCAACGAGGTTGGCTAGTCTGCGTTCAGCAATGGCACCAATTTCAGATGCAGCAATAGCCAGTTGATCCGCCGCCAGGGCAACAGGCTCGGCGTGAAAATTTCCACCGGAAAGAGCTTCATTGGTGTCATTAAATATCAGCGGATTATCGGTAACGGCATTGGCTTCGGTGCAAAGAGTGCTACTGACAAAACGCATGTTGTCGAGAATCGCCCCCATTACCTGTGGCTGACAACGGAGAGAATAGGCGTCCTGTACTTTTTCACAATCAATGTGAGAAGCACGAATTTCGCTGCCTGTTAACAAACTTCTATATACAGTGGCAATGTCTATTTGTCCCTGATGTCCTCGTAACTCGTGAATACGCGGATCAAATGGTGCGTCGCTGCCTTTCATGGCATCAACTGACATGGCGCCGGTTATTGTGGCTGCGGCAAAGATTTTTTCTATGTCAAAATAATGCACCAGTGCGATAGCAGTTGAAGCCTGGGTACCATTGATTAGTGCTAATCCTTCTTTAGGTCCCAGAACCAATGGTTTGAGATCGGCTATTGCCAGACCTTCTTCTGCAGAAATGATCTTGCCCTTATGATTTATTTCGCCAACACCAATCAGTATTGAACTCATGTGTGCCAATGGTGCCAGGTCACCGGAAGCACCGACTGAGCCTTTTGCCGGTATACATGGATACAGTTCGTGGTTTACCAGGGTGATAAGAGCATCAATGATCTGCCGACGCACACCGGAATGACCTTTGCCTAGGCTAAGAATTTTCAACACCAGCATCAGGCGAACAATGTTGTCGTCTAAATTCGCGCCAACACCGCAACTATGTGAGAGCAACAGGTTATGCTGTAATTCAGTCAGCTTGTCATTTGCAATACGGGTTTGTGCCATCTTGCCGAAACCGGTATTTACGCCATAGGTTGCTTCTTCGGCTGCACAGAGTTTGACGACGGTCGCGTTTGATTTGTCGACAGCTTCATAATCGCCTTTATCGAGTTCAATAAAAACCGAATTGTTGGCGATCTCTCGTAAAAAAGGTAAATCCGCAGTGCCTGCTTTCAATATTATTTTCTTCATAATGTTATTTTCAATCCAGCATCGGTATGGTTAAGCCATCTTTATTTTCACGTGCACATTCAATGGCAATTTCGTAACCTGCATCGGCGTGGCGCATGACACCTGAGGCAGGATCGTTCCACAGTACTCTGCCAATACGTTTCGCTGCTTCATCCGTACCATCACAAACAATGACAACACCGGCGTGAATCGAGTAACCCATACCGACACCACCACCATGATGTAAAGAAACCCAGGTTGCACCACTTGCTGTATTTAATAAGGCATTAAGCAGGGGCCAGTCAGCAACAGCATCAGAACCATCTTTCATCGCTTCAGTTTCCCTGTTAGGACTGGCGACGGAACCGGAATCAAGATGGTCTCGACCTATCACCACAGGTGCAGAGAGTTCGCCTGATTTGACCATTTCATTAAATGCCAGGCCAAGACGATGACGTTGACCAAGCCCAACCCAGCAGATACGCGCCGGTAGTCCCTGAAATTGAATACGTTCACGCGCCATATCGAGCCAGTTGTGTAAGTGGGGATCATCGGGAATAAGTTCTTTGACTTTCGCATCGGTTTTATAAATATCTTCCGGATCGCCGGACAAGGCAACCCAGCGAAATGGTCCGACACCACGACAAAAAAGCGGGCGTATATAGGCGGGAACAAAACCGGGAAAATCAAAGGCGTTCTCAACGCCTTCATCCAGCGCCACCTGGCGAATATTATTACCGTAGTCAAAGGTCGGTATCCCCAGTTTTTGAAACTCAAGCATAGCCTTAACATGAACGGCCATTGATGATTTAGCTTCTTTCGCCACTTTATTCGGATCGCTTACTCTCATGCTTTCCCACTGTTCCACTGTCCAGCCAATCGGTAGGTAACCATTAATCGGATCATGAGCCGAGGTCTGATCAGTGACAGCATCAGGTCTTATTCTCTTTTTCAGCATCTGGGGTAGCAGTTCGGCAGCATTGCCAAGCAGGCCGATGGACACTGTCTCGCCATTATTATGTGCTTCTTCTATCATCTTCATGGCTTCATCGATTGTAGAAGCCTTAAGATCGACATAGCCGGTGCGTAATCTAAAATCGATTCGGCTTTCCTGACATTCAATTGCAATCATAGAAGCGCCAGCCATTGTTGCTGCGAGTGGTTGTGCACCTCCCATACCACCGAGTCCGGCGGTTAATACCCACTTGCCTTTCAAGTTACCATCGAAATGTTGTCGACCCATTTCAACGAAAGTTTCGTAGGTGCCCTGAACGATGCCCTGGCTGCCAATATAAATCCACGAGCCCGCTGTCATTTGACCGAACATCATCAAACCCTTTTGATCCAGTTCGTTAAAATGTTCCCAGTTAGCCCAGGCTGGCACCAGGTTTGAATTTGCAATGAGTACGCGTGGTGCGTCGCTATGGGTTTTGACTACACCTACCGGTTTGCCTGATTGCACTAACAGGGTCTCGTCTTCATTCAGTTCTTTTAGTGTTTCAATAATCTTGTGATAGCAATCCCAGTTTCTTGCAGCTTTACCAATTCCGCCATAGACGACCAGATCTTCAGGACGCTCAGCCACGTCAGGGTCGAGATTATTCATCAACATGCGTAAAGGTGCTTCCGTCAACCAGGATTTTGCCGAGAGTTTATTCCCGCGTGGTGCTCGTATCACCGAGCTTGATTTTGCTTGTTCTGCATCAGTTGGCTTATTCATTGTTACTATTTACCTAAAGTTATTAATGCTTATTCAAAACAGTTCTATTCGAAAAGTGTGTCCATAGCCTGATAAAAATTGTGGCGGATTTCATCCTCGTTAATATGCCGTCCCTGCTTAACTACCCAATTACCGCCTACCATTACGTCCCTGATAGTGTTTGTATTACCGGCAAAAATAAGTGTGTCGAGAATCTGCTCACTTTTCCTGCCGTAAAGAATGGGATGAGTATCATCAAGAACAAGTAAGTCCGCACGCATATTCATCTCTATGCCGTTGATTGCGCGACCGCAGGCAAAGGCACCACCGCTTAGAGCCTGTTCCCACAAATTAGTACCGTTGTGTGTAATATTTTCATCAATTAGGCGGATACGTTTTTGATAATGCAGTCGTTGGCTATACTCCAGCCAGCGTAATTCTTCGATGGGATTAACCGAGATATGACTGTCGGAACCGATGCCGATAATGCCATCCAAGTCGAGAAAATCTTTTACGGGGAACACGCCGTCGCCAAGGTTTGCTTCGGTTGTTGGACATAAACCTACAATGCATTGTGATTTGGCCAGAAGCTCAAGCTCATGCGCAGTAATGTGAGTTGCATGGATGAGACTCCATGATTCATTCATATCATAATTGTCACATACCCATTGAATCGGACGACAGCCATAATGATTCTCGCAATCAGATACTTCCTGTTCCTGTTCCGCAATATGGATATGCAATGGTGTCGTAAGACCAAGATCATTTTTCAGAGCGACCAATTCTGTCAGAGCACCTTCCTGCATTGCCCGTAAACTATGTGCAGCTAAACCAATTTGTAATTGTGACGAGCGCAAGGGAAGTAGTTTTTCAACCAAGCTGACAAATTGTTCAGTTTCATTGATAAATCGTCGTTGTTCTTCTCGTGGCTGTTGACCACCGAATCCAGATGTTTGATATAGAGTCGGTAATAGCGTCAGGCCAATGCCTGAACCGGCCGCCGCTTCAATAATGACGTCGGATAAATCTGTAAGAGTGTCAAAAGCCTTACCGTTTTGCTGATGATGCAGATAGTGGAATTCAGCCACACTGGTATATCCGGCTTTTAACATTTCCATGTAAAGTTGAGATGTAATGGCATGTAGCTGAGAAGGAGTGATGCGATTGGCGCATTGATACATCAAATTTCGCCATGACCAAAAATCGTCATCAGCGGATTTCATATATTCCGCCATTCCCACCATGGCACGCTGGAACGAATGGCTGTGCAGATTAGGCATACCGGGGATTACTATTCCATCAATAATCCCCGCATTCTCCGCAGTTGCATCGGCAGTGATAGACTCGAAGTCCCCCGCAGAAGAAACGGTAAACCGCACGTTATTTACCCATCTACCCGGCAGGCGTAGTGTTTTAGCGAAGAAATCCATTAATATTCATATGTATATACAAGTCAGTACATGGTAGTTAAAATGATAGCTTATGACAATCGGGTTTTTAACTAATAACACAATTTTCGAAAGGTAATTACTGCTGATTATGTGTATAAAGGTTTGATTAATATGAGTAAATCAAAATCACAAGAGGAACAACACTGGGATGCGATCTGGATAAACGCCAATATCGCGACTTTTAGTATTTCAACTGAAGATTATGGTGTTATGGAAAATGCCGCCCTCGCAATTAAGGATGGACGTATTGCCTGGCTGGGAAGTGTGGCTGAAGCAACTCAGTTCAAAGCAGACGAGACACATGATGCTGATGGTCATTGGATCACCCCAGGTCTAATTGATTGTCATACTCATCTGGTCTATGCCGGTAATCGTGCCAGGGAATTTGAAATGCGACTAAATGGTGCCAGCTATGAGGAACTTCAAAAAGCCGGGGGTGGTATTTTATCTACTGTCAAAGCAACACGCGCGGCTTCTGAAGACGAACTGCTAGAGGCATCAGTAAAAAGACTCGAATCTCTAAAACGTGAAGGTGTGACAACTGTAGAGATTAAGTCCGGTTATGGACTGGAGCTTGAAACTGAAATAAAGATGTTAAAGGTGGCAAGGAAGATAGGTGATAACGATAAACAAGTTGATGTTGTAACAACCTTTCTTGGCGCACATGCTCTTCCTCCGGAATATCAGAATAATAGTGACGCATATATAGAGCATATCGTAGATGACATGTTACCCGCAGTACATGAGGAAAAGCTTGCCGATGCCGTAGACGGGTTTTGCGAAGGAATTGGATTTTCACCAGAACAAATAGAAAGAGTATTTACTAAAGCCGGAGAATTGGAACTCCCGGTGAAATTACATGCGGAGCAATTATCTGACCTTAATGGTGCCGCTCTGGCAGCTCGTTATAAAGCACTTTCAGCAGATCATCTGGAGTATATTTCTGAGTCAGGTGTAAAAGCGATGGCAGATGCTGGTAGCGTGGCGGTGTTATTGCCCGGTGCATTTTACATATTGCGTGAAAAACAATTACCGCCTGTGCAACTATTTCGTGAGCATGCCGTACCGATGGCTATAGCTACTGATGCGAACCCGGGTTCATCTCCTATTACATCTTTATTAACAGTACTTAATATGGCATGTACATTATTTTCACTTACACCTGCAGAAGCTCTGGCTGGGGTAACACGCAATGCGGCATCTGCATTGGGACTCGAGGATGACAGGGGCACACTGGAAATAGGAAAACGAGCAGACTTCATACTATGGGATATCGATCATCCGTCTGAGCTTGTTTATATGATTGGAGCTAATCCTTGTGTAAGCGTGATCAAAAACGGTATTAAATGCAGATAATTTCTATCAGATAAATGTCAGGCTTTAAAATGATCGGATAATTCGTAACGATCTCCCGGATGATACAAGGTTGCAATAGACGCAATTTTACCCTGGCTCCAGGTTCGCCTTAACAGAACAAGACAAGGTTCGTTTTCTTTCAAATGTAAAAGCTTTTTGATTCGCGATGTTGGCATGCGTGCTTGTACTGTGTGTTCAACTTCCTGTAACGGAGCTACTTTTAATAAATATTCCGCCGGCGTTGTAAGTGTAAAATCGACTAAGCCATAATCCGGGACGACAGCCGGGTTTACGTGACGGTCTTCCACTTGTATAGGAATATGATTTTCCATATGGACTATTGTGGAATGGAATGCTTCAGAGCCCTGTGATAATTGCAGGCGATTCGCATTTTCGGTGCTTAATTTACTTCTGCCATTGATAATAATATCCGCACTATATTCATGTCTGCGATCTCTTACCTCATCTGCAATGTTATGAATTTCAAGAAAATGCCCACTGCTTTGCAGTTCAGCAACAAAGGTACCAACACCAGGCACACGTTGTAGATAGCCTTCAGCTGCCAATTCTCTGAGGGCGCGATTGACCGTCATTCTGGAAAACTTCAAATCACGAACAAGTTCATGTTCAGAAGGAAGTTGATGGGCAGGCAACCAGTCACCATCTTCAATACGATTGACAATGAAGGATTTCAGCTTCTGATATTTAGGGCCTACTTCAGTTTCAAGTGTGAATGTCATCTTTACAGGAGAAGGATTAGTGATTCCGGCTCGAAATTTTCTTATATGATGTGAATCTCGCATACTAGCCTATCTATGATTGTATAGACAAGTAATCGATTTATTAATATTGAAGAGGTTTGCTCAGACAGGCCTGATTTTGCGGGTAGCCGTGAAAATTACTGATGTTAAAACTTATAAAGATTTTTTTCAGAATGACAGAGTATGAATGTTAAGGCGTCATAAATTATTTATCATCGGCAGTTGACATCACAATACAATCACGACCATTGGCCTTGGCCTGGTAGAGAGCCTTGTCGGCTTTTGTGATTAACCCGGTAGCTTCATTGCCATTCTGTGGAAACATCGAGATACCAATGGAGATAGATATAGTGCCTACAGCTGTTGAATTGTGGCTAACACGTAATTGTTTTATTGCAGTTCTTACGGCTTCGCCACGTTCCATTAATTGTTGCAGGGGCATATCCGGGAATACCAGCGCAAACTCTTCACCTCCATAGCGACAGGCTATGTCACTTCCCCGAACGTTGGCGCGTAGTACCGTTGCAACCTCTCGCAAGACAGCGTCTCCCGCATCATGTCCGTAAACGTCATTAAATTGTTTGAAGTGATCGACATCAAGCATCATAAAACCCAAATTTGATTTGTTTCTTTCTGTTCTGATTAATTCCTTATCTAAAAATTCCAGCATGAAGCGACGGTTAAATAATTGTGTCAATGGATCACGTGTGGCCTGGGTTTTCAAACTCTCTCGCAGACGCAGATTCATTAAGGACAGCGACAATTGTTTTGAAACATTGGTAGCCAGCTCTTCAGGCGTATTGTTCGATGAACCTTGTGGAAGATTTGAGTCTTCCGGGTTTGATACTGTCGCCAGGTGCACCAGACCCAGCACATCAGATTGAGCAATCAGGGGTATACAGATATATGAAAATTGCTCATTGCCATTTTGTACATGAGAGCATGTCAGATCTGTAATGTTGTTATTGACTAAATGCATCTTGCCCTGTCGTAAAGCCCAACAATCTTCCTGAACAAAAAGTTCTTCGCTTGTCTGCAATTGTCCCCAACCGGCAATTGCTTCAAGCATGGAACGGGATTGATCAAACATGTATACCGAGCCGCTGGAATCAGGGAATAGTTGGGTTAAATAGTGTTCTATGACTTTCTTCGTATCCTCGACAGAGTTACAAACATAGAGGTGATCGTTTAGTTTACCCAGCACTTCTATTTCATTTTGCCGTAATTCCAGCATCTGATTAGTAGAGCGTAAAGTTATTTCTGTATTACGTCGTTCTGTAATGTCAGTCCATGTGCCAAAAATTTGTTCGGCCACGCCTTGTGTGTCATAAATCACACGAAAACGATCTTCTATCCAGTAATATTTTTCTTCATCAGTACAAAATCGATATTCAACTATTCCGCCACCACGTTGCACTAAAATTTCAGATTGTCGCACCGTTTCATCTCTATCTTCAGGGTGTACATTTTCATACCAGAATGTAGCGTTTCCTGTC
This sequence comes from Gammaproteobacteria bacterium, assembly GCA_018676275.1. Classification (GTDB taxonomy): domain Bacteria; phylum Pseudomonadota; class Gammaproteobacteria; order Eutrophobiales; family Eutrophobiaceae; genus WLWS01. The sequence continues at coordinate 16,040 of JABHFC010000075.1, forward strand.
ATTTCTTCGGGCTTGTGCCCCATGATTTCCCTAATATTATCACTGACAAATATGCAGGTATTATCATTCTTTATGTCAGTAATGTAGGTGACAGACGGTGTCAGTGCGATTAATCGTTTCAGCCGTGTAATTTCTTTTTGCAGATTATCTGTAGTCGTTACAGGAGGGGAATCAATTAACCGTTTTTTAGTTGTAGCTGACATTCTGTCTTCCAGTTGCAAAAAGAAAATGTTTCGACTTGTCGGTAATTACCAAAATCAGTTTATTAAGGTATCGGGTATAAAATATTATAGATGCCACAAGTATCGAAAACATCTGTGGACTGATTTTACTAACCACATAAATTCACTTCAGCTGTGATGAACAATGCTCATAGGTGTTACTATTTTCGTATATTATAGTATAGCGGAAAGATAAATAAGTAACTTATGCAAGATGGGCCTGTATATTCAGAAGTTCAATCGACGGACTTTACATTTAAGCAACACATATCCAATAGAACATTATTTTTAGTTCATGCTCCCAATCTGCGAGGATAGGGCCCCAGTACTGTGATGAGAATA
>JABHFC010000076.1 GCA_018676275.1 Gammaproteobacteria bacterium
CTATCTCGGCTTCAAGCCGGCGCAGTGAACAATCTTCGAAAGCGTATTTGACAAGACCTGACAGCGCTTCAAATGTAAAACCCTTTTTCCAGTATGCGCGACCCATGACATAACCAATTTCCGCACGAGCACTTGCTTCCTCAAGACGAAATAACAGGCAGCTCCCAATCACGCGGTCTGATTCTTTTTCTACAATCACAAATTGAAGCACAGTATTGGTCGCATGCAATGAACACATACGTTCATACCAGTTATTACCATCTTCGATAGTTTGCCAGGTTTCATAGGGAAGGTATAAGGTAACTTCATCATCACCATTAACATCGAATAGATTTGGTATATCGTTTTCTTCAACAAGTCTGATTATTAGCCGTGAAGTTTCGATGTGAGCTGGTAGAGAAAATGGCATATCGTTAAATACAGGCTCAACCAGGATTGCCATCGATACGTGACTTGATATAGATAGGCATAAAAATTGAAACCCAGATACCGAAACTCAGTAGCCAGATAATTGCGGCAGCCAAATTCAGATGATTGGTCCAAATTTGAAACAATTGCGGGATCTCACTGACTATGCGGGATACAGCCGCGAGCTGTAGCAGGCAAAAACATGCCAATACTATTTTCGATGCCATAAGAGCACGTCCCGAATGGCCCAGGCTTACCCTGGTTGCCATGGCCAGCATCATAGATGAGACAAAGCCAATACCAATTGCATGAAGAGGCGCTCTTCCCAGAATATATTTCCCACTAATGAACAAGGCCAGACTTTGCATACCGTACAGAAGCATAGCAATTGAAAGCCAAAGGAATCCAACATGCAATACTGTCAGCAAAGGGACTTTAAAACTACGTAGAAACCCCCATCGGTAAGATAGATAAAGTGCAGTTATGGCCAGTGGAAAATCGAAAAGAAAAGACCATTGAATTTCACCGATCAGTTCAATACACGCATGTCCGCATAAACAAACAATAATTAGGGGTAGGGACCAATTGGGTCTGTGCATCACATAGTTTTCCAATACGGCACCGCTAAAGAAAGGGATCATGCGATAGCAAACTGTAATTAGTACCGGGAGTAGAAACAACCAGATTCCACCAGTGAAAAGAATCTGAAATAACCATTGTTTGTATGTTAACAACCAGAATAAGTTACAGGCGCAACACATGAGTCCGAATGACATCACCACACTTAAAATAGTTTCATATGACGAAGGCTTTTTCCCGGGATGAAAATAAACATTAAGTAATGCGAATAAGCCAAATGCCCAGCCACAGGTAAATACAGCCAGACCTGACAGTAGCAAAGGCCTCGAAATAAATAATCCAGAATAAATAAGTACAATCGCTGCAGACATCAAAAAGAAACAGGGAAGATAATGCTTGCTGGGAATGTCCTGAGTGTTTAGCCATCTGGGATAGGTTGTCATCAGGAATCCAAATATAAAAAAGATGAATACACCATAGACCATAAAAAAAGTATGTGCCCACGTACTGCTGACAGTGATGTCCAGAGGTGGCCAGAGATCGGTATAACGGCCAATTAGCTCACTCAGCCAAAACAGGATGACTGCCATGATCTGAAAAGAGCCAGTGAAAAACATCACTCGGTGAGGTTTTGAAAAAAATACCGGGGATGAATTGCCGATTTGGTTCATGTTCATAATAATTTTCTGTCAATGACTATAATTATTTTTTGCAGCATTTTTCTTTCCGCCGTAACTTGTCATTTTGTAGGCTAAAACGTTAAGAGTTACATAATATTACCCTGGTGGGTAAAGGTAAAATTATCGATACAAGAAAATTGAACCAACGAACGCAGGTTTGTTGCAGAAAAAAGCTGGAAATCTCAGTTACTTGTTATAAGGATTAAATAAATCAACATCTTCAGACACAATTTCTTCGGGTGTTAGTGCTTTAGTCGGAATGTAGTGTTCCGGTTTCGCCCCTCCCGCTGCGCGTCGGGCAAGAGCTTCTTTAACCGTTTCGACTTTAATCGCAGCGGCCAGACCTTCTTTTCGTACTACATTGATAGGCATACCGGAAGAATTGGGAGGGGGCATCATGCTGGCATGATAGTAGCCGATTTTGTGTTTCTTCAGATCGATCTTACGATTTACATCGAGGTCGCGTTGGTTAACACCTTTGACAGGTTCAACACAGACGCCATCGACGATTTCCAGGTCCAGCCACCATTTCTTAACCGGATTACGTACGCCGTGACCGAGCACGTCATCAAGTTTCACTGCAATTGGCACCAGCAGGGGTTTTAACCAGAAGGCATTGACGCCGCACCAACTGGCAATTTGGGTAGCAATAGGACCATCCCAACTTACGACTTTGTTCAACGGGCAGGTTTTCATGCAACGACCACAACCCAGACCACGCTGATTGGTTAAACGATATCGAGCACAACGCTCTACATCGGGTTTCCATATTTCATAGCCGTTAAACATAACCTTGTCGCCAAAGCTGATGGCATCACAGGGGCATTCACGGGCACACTTGTGACAATTGGAACAAAAATATTGAAGACCGAAATCTATCGGCTTATCAGGAACCAGAGGCAGATCTGTGGTCATGACGATAGTTTTCAGTCGCGGCCCCATAAATGGATTGAGTACCAGTTCACCTATACGACTAAGTTCTCCAAGCCCGGAAAGCAATACAGTCGGAATATGTAGTACCTGTGAATCAGCATTGGACTGGGGTCGTGCGGGATAGCCTTTACTACGAAAGAAATTCGCCATAATACCGGCGATTAACGCACCGCGCATATAGGCACGCATCGATTGTGCGCCGGATATAAAATCATCACCTGAGGCGCCTTCCATCGTGTCGAAGCCCTGGTCGATAAGGCAAACTACCGCATATTTGTGATTGGGGACTATTTCACTACCATCCACGTTGTGTGAATACCATGCATAATCCGGTAATTCACAAATGCCGGTTATCTCAGAGCCCAGAGCATAGGAAAGTGACTTTATCGCCTTTGTATTTGCCTCGGCATCGTTCAACTCGGGATCGATACTATCGTTTATATCTCCATCCTGATGAGGCACCATCGCCCGGATTTGATTCAGCATGGCATCAGCGAAGGGATGTTTAAAAGCAAAACGGCTACGTTCTTTCTGTGCTTTACCACCCAGATCACCATGTATGGCGCGCTCGAAAAAAGCGGCTCGTTTTGGTACGCGTGGGACTTCATCTTCCAGGATCAAGGTTGTTGGTTTATCTACACGCTTGACCGTCTCCATCGGGTATTTACTCAGATGTGTTTCCCTTCTACTTTGCCGCCAGCGTTCCAATCCGGATGTGGCTCCACCTATGCCCAGCCAGTACGCGAGGTTTTTACCCTTGCTTGCACTTTTGGCGAGAGGACTGTCAGTTGATAAAACATAATCTGTCGACACCAGCGCAACGGCATAGTCCGAATCTAAATAGGGATTAACAACTTTATCAGCCTGTCTTACACCAAGACCGGATAGAACAGTTAATCGATTTACGTCAAGTTGCTCATTTTCATCGTCATATCCAATGGCATTAAAACCCATCATGCGAATGTGATTAGCGATACCAATGGCGACTTCAAACGCCCGCATTTCTGCGGTTTCGTGCATTGAGTTTTTAAGCCAGTTATGTGCGAGATTATCCTCTTCCGGAAGTCGACTGTATTCCACCATCACAACAACAGCGTGAGTATGATTTTCAGGAGTAACACCTTCATACCAACAGCCTTCAGATAATTCGCAGATACCTATCTGACTGGCATCGAGAAAATAACCAGCACCTTTGATATCAATCATTCTCTTGTCGAGGTCATCCGGCACCGGTGCTTTTGCCGGAGCGGGTTCGCCCTTGCAAAACTCCCTGAATATCTCGTGATAGGTGCCGAGAGCTTCTGTATACCTGGTATTAACGGCTTCTTTATTGCCAGGTTTGGGATCGCGACTTGCTTTGCGCTCAATCTCAGCCACTTTTTCGTCTCTGGCAAGACGCTCAAGAGGATAAGGGCCAAAATGAAAGGGCCTGTTCTTATTAGAAAAGAAAATCATAATATTTCAGGTAATAACTAAATGTGTACTGAATAGTACACTTTACACCAGGAAACTTCAATGCGTGTCTATTCTACTTATTTTAGGATCAACTTCGGGTAATTTAACAGACTTTATCCAACACTCGTGTAATAGCTGATAATGACATATTCTTGACTCATAACATTATAAAATGTCAAATTGAGCAGCATAGGCTATAAGGGGTAGTAAAGATGACACAACAAACTGGCTCAAGCAGGCAACAAAAACTGGCTTCAATCTCTGCGGCTAGCATGGCTAATAGAGACACGCCATTAATTCGCAATGCCTGGTATGTCGCTGCCAAAAGCAGCGAAGTAACACGTGAATTTTTTGCCCGGCAATACCTGGGTATAAGCACCGTATTATTTCGTAAGGAAGATGGAAGCCCGGTGGCGCTGCAAAACCGTTGTTGTCATCGTTCCTTTCCTCTGTCGGAAGGAAAGCTGGATGGTGATGTACTGGAATGTGGTTATCATGGTTTTCGATACGACTGTTCCGGTAAATGTGTTGCCATACCTTCACAAAAGAAAGCGCCTGAGAATATTCGACTCCGATCATTTCCGGTAATTGAAAAAGAACCATTCATCTGGATCTGGCCCGGCGACCCTGAGTTAGCAGATGAATCCTTGTTGCCGCACCAGGAATTTTTTGATCATCCTGACTGGGCTGTGAATATTGGTTATCTCAACATCAAGGGTAGTTATGTGCATTTGCATGAGAACCTGCTCGATCTATCACATTTAAGCTTTTTGCATGATAAAACCTTTGGTACACCGGAATATGCACGTGCACCATTGGAAGCGACAGTCGAAGATGATCACTTTGAAGTCTGGCGTCATGTTGAATGTGAATTGCCGCCCATATATGCGAAACCACTTGGTTGGGAAGGGGACAAAGCAACGCGTAGTTCAGGTTCATTGTATGTCTCTCCTGGCTTGCATATGAATACGGGTATTTTAAAAAATATTCAACACCCGGAAAAAATGCAGGACATTCAACCGATGGTTAAGGTTGCTCAGTTGATCACACCGGAAACAAATACTTCAACTAATTATTATTACGCCCAATGTCGAAACTTCGCATTGGATGATAAGGAAATGGGTAAATTTATGCTCGATGCCAACCAGGCAGCTTTTAGTGAAGACGTTTTTGCTATTGAACACATTAATAATATGCAGAACGTCGATAAGACGCCCGGGTTTTATGAAATTGATGTGCCCGCCGATCTTCCCGGCGTATCCATGCGTCGGCTTTTGAAAAAACTATCTGATGCAGAGCAGGAATAGGGCTATCTGATTGTCCCTTGGTTCAGACTACTCATAATGGTTCTATTTGGGAGTTAACCGCCCCGGCAGCACCTGTAACAAGTCATTTAACTGCTGATATCAATACCGATGTGTTGATTATTGGCGGGGGATACACTGGTCTTTCAACAGCTATCCATCTGCAGCATTCATCGCACGACATTACATTGATTGAAGCACATTCGATTGCCTGGGGTGCATCCGGCAGGAACGGCGGACATGTCCTGCCTCTGATAAGGAAAGATCCGAAAGCGATAATCGCTCAATTGGGTATCGAACAGGGTGAACGTTTAATCAGGATGGTGGGTGAGTCGGCTGACTACGTGTTTTCCCTGATTAATCGTTACGGAATTGATTGTGATGCTGAACAAAATGGCTGGATTCAGGCGATTCATTCACAACAACAGTTAGCAATTAGCAGTAAGCGCTTTGAACAATGGCAACACTATGATGCTGACATGGCTATGCTGGATCGACAACAGCTCGCCGAGCTTATGGGTAGCGAAGCTTATCTTGGAGGTATGCTGGTAAAGTCTGGGGGTCATATTAATCCGCTGGCTTTCGCACGTGGCCTGGCCAGAGTAGCTGTTGAAAATGGTATAAATATTTTTACTGATACTCCGGCGATGACTATTGAGCAAATTGATAAACGCTGGCAAATAAAAACACGAATGGGGACTATTACTGCGAACAAAGTGGTTTTTGCAACCGCTGCTTATAGTGATGCTCTTTGGCCCGGCTTACAAAAATCCTTTTTACCTTTCTATTTGTATAACATCTCCACAAAACCGCTTGATTCGGCGGTACGTAGTGCAGTTCTTCCAGGTAGGCAACCAGTAACAGATAGCCGAGGTGACGCGCATGTCTTTCATTACGATGGTGCAGGGCGTTTGATTACCGGGGGTACATTCATCTTTCCAGTTAACTGGGAAAATCGCCTAATCAAACATGCAAAGCAGATACTTTCTACAACCTTTCCACAACTTGAATCTCCTGAATTCGAACTGCAACATATTTGGCGAGGAAAAATAGCGATGACGACGGATGTATTACCACATGTACATGAGCTCGCACCAAATGTGTATTCCTGGATTGGATGTAATGCCAGGGGTATTGCTCTATCAACACGAATGGGGGCTGTATTGGCTGACGCTGTGAACGAAGTCTCGATTCAGGATTGGCCTTTACAACCGGTAAAGATGGAGGTTATTCCCGCACATACTTTTTCAAGATTAATGACTTCCATAATGCTGGCCTACTATCGGGTTCGGGATAAATTCATGTGATAGTATCCAGGGTCTGTTTATCTTTCATCTTCGCCACTGTTGAGTTTGAAAAAGCGCCAATCAAGGTGCGAGGAGAGAAGTTTGGTCATTCCAAATGAGCGACGAGCCCCGCCGAG
>JABHFC010000077.1 GCA_018676275.1 Gammaproteobacteria bacterium
AAATAGAAAAAGACACTTTGAGCCGGGAGTATGTTGGAGTCTTGTTACCCAATGTCACTAGTACGGTAGTTTGTTATCTCGCGCTACAATTTCTCGGACGAGTTCCTGCAATGCTCAATTATAGTGCTGGCGTACAGATACTTCTCAGCGCATGTGAGACGGCCCAAATAAAAACTGTTTTTACATCAAGAAAATTTATTGAAAGCGCAAGCCTTGCAGATCTTGCTGAAGAACTGGAAAAACATGTTGAGGTAATTTATCTGGAGGATATGCGCACACGAATTTCAACCTTTGCAAAACTCTTAGGTCTGGCTCGAAGTTATTATCCCCAGTCTCACTATTTTAAATTTAGGCAAAACTCTGACAAAAACGACCCAGCTACAATACTTTTCACTTCCGGTTCAGAAGGTGTACCCAAGGGTGTGGTTCTTTCTCACGTTAATTTGCTGTCAAATTACGCTCAGGGGAAGTGTTATATCGATTTTGGCCCCAGTGACATTATGTTCAATTGCCTCCCTTTGTTTCATTCCTTTGGATTGAACGTTGGCTGTCTAATGCCACTGTTGGCTGGCAGTAAAACTTTTCTTTACCCGACTCCATTACACTATCGCATCATACCTGAATTAATTTATGAGTTAGGCGCTACTATTTTCTTTGCTGCCAATACTTTCATGAAAGGTTATGCACGTCATGCACACCCCTATGACTTTCAAAGTTTGCGTTACGCGCTGGCAGGTGCAGAAAAATTGAGTGCGGATACGCAAAAATTATGGATGGAAAAATTTGGTATACGTATTTTGCAAGGTTATGGCGTAACGGAAACCAGCCCGGTAATTGCCGCAAACACACCGATGACCAATCGAGCAGGAACAGTCGGACATTTTATTCCCGATATGGATTACTACCTTGAACCAGTTGATGGCATTGAACAAGGTGGTCAACTGATTGTGAAAGGTCCAAATGTAATGCTCGGATATTTAATTCACGGTTCTAATGGCCAGGTAACACCACCCATTACAGATCGTGGAGAAGGCTGGCACAATACTGGTGATATAGCTTTGGTTGATGAAGACGGGTTTATTTCAATTCTCGGCCGTGCTAAACGCTTTGCAAAGATTGGGGGCGAAATGGTTTCTTTGCTCGCTGTGGAGGAACTGGCAGTACAAACCTGGCCCGATTTTAACCATGCAGCAGTAACTCTACCTGATGATCGTAAAGGCGAAAAAATAGTTTTGATTAGCAATAATCAAAATGCGAATAGAAAGCAACTCCAGGAAGTCGCAAAGCAATTGAAATATGGCGAAATTTATATTCCGAAAAAAGTCGTGCTGGCGGAGGAACTGCCTATGTTATCTACCGGTAAAGTAGATTACCTCACATTAACTGCTTTGGCGCTTGCAGAAGAAAAAACCGGTAGTGGCTGGATAAGTAAGCTCGTAAGTTTAGTCGGTAAGTCGCATTCGGATGACAAAATTGAAAACGCAGAAGTAAACAAATCTGAACCCGGCGCTTAGACCATAAACGCACAAACTATCGTGGTGAGGCTTTTACCTAAAGATTGGCTCTTAACTTGCGAAATTTCTATATTAATAACTCAATTCCTCTTACCAAACTGTAATTACAATAGAGTTTACAGAAAATTACTGAGTGCGAGTAAGTGGAACGAAAACTACGGGTAAGATATCCCGTTTAAAAATGGCTCCCTGAGCATCCTTTTCCAGCACCTGAAGTGATTGAGTTGCGGATTGTTTGCCTACCGGGATAACAATCTTTCCTCCCGGTTTAAGTTGTTCAATCAATTCCTGTGGAATGATCTCCGGTGCTGCGGTAACTAAAATTGCATCATAAGGAGCATGCTCCAACCAGCCATGATATCCGTCTCCTATACGTACTGTCGTATTGTGATAGCCTAAACGCTGAAGTGTTTCGCTTGCCCGTTCTCCTAGTTCCTCAACAATTTCGATACTATAAACATGTTTTACAAGCTCTGCTAACACAGCTGCCTGATAACCGGAACCAGTGCCCACTTCAAGCACGATAGAATCTCTGTTAATCGACGCCAGTTCAGTCATCAAGGCGACAATGTATGGCTGAGAAATAGTTTGATCGTTGCCTATTGGCAAGGGATGATTCAGGTAGGCAAAAGGCTGCATCGAGGATGGAATAAATTCATGACGTGGTACTTTTTTCAGAGCTTCCAAAATCTGAGGGTCGAGCGCCTCCTTTCCAGTATGTTCACTGGTAAAACGCACTGTTTCTTCTATTTCCTTAACCATCAGTTGCCGCTGACGATGAAAATCGTCTTCAGCTTTACTATCGCTTACAAATACAAACATCAGGATTAGGAATATGAATTGACGTTTTTTCATTAAAATTTCTTCAAGCTGGCTATTCAGTCTTTAGTTTGAAATTTTCCGATCTGTAATTGATTATTGTACCGACAATGCCAGAATTATACTGATCTGACACATTGGTTTATTGCTCTCCTGTTTCCAGGTGTTAAAACATTCCTGCACAACTAACCTGGCCTTTTGGCTTTTGGGTTCGCCCTGATAGGCACCCCAACGGTTTAGTGCTCTAATCACATCATTGGTTAATAAAAATGTATCCTTTCCAGACATACGTAAGAAATAGGGAGCAGAATTACCACCAAGTTGAGCAAAATGTTTTTTTAGTTCCAGCCATAGTCCAACAATATTATCGACGGGCCAGTCAGCAAGGAAGCGGCCAAAACCATCTGAGTTCTCTAACAGACCTACCATAGCCTGAGCATTGAACCGAACCGATTTAATTTTGTTCCAATGTCTAATGATACGCTTGTCTTTCATCAATAAATCCAGATCTTCATCACTCATTGCACTTACCCGATGAATATCAAATCTGGAGAATACCTGTTCAAACACAGGCCATTTAGCATCAACCATACTATGTTTCAAACCTGCCCGAAAAATACGCCGTGACATTAACGATAAAAATTCGTTATCTGACATTGAACGCAATTCCTGATCTGGTTTTGGGTCACAGTTAAGCGATTCTATTTCAGATGTGCCTCTGAACAATATTGCTGACTCATATATATCTCTAAATGGTGTCATTTCAATCCATTTTTGATTTTGAAGGCCGGAAAAGACTGATTAATTATTTTCTGTGCCGCATCAGGTTTTACCGGTATTATTAATTTGCAAACTACAAGGAAAATAAAATTAATTATGCAAAGACTTGAAGCCCGTATAAGAAACATCCCGGATTTTCCCAAGCCAGGTATTCAGTTCAAGGACATTACACCTCTGGTGAAAGATCATGCAATGCTGAAACTGTCCGTACACCAGTTAATACAACCTTTTTGGGGCGAAAACATAACTGCAGTGGTTGGAATGGAAGCACGTGGTTTTATTTTTGGTAGTCTTGCGGCATGGGAACTTGGTGTTGGTTTCATTCCCTTACGCAAACCGGGCAAATTACCCTATGATGCACAAAGTGTTTCCTATGATCTTGAATATGGTTCAGCTCAACTGGAAGTCCATGTAGATGCATTGAACAGCAACGATCGCGTACTATTAGTTGACGATCTTATTGCAACCGGTGGTACTGCCGTCGCAAGTTGCGAACTCATAGAAAAACTTGGGGCAGAAATAGTGGCCTGTGCCTTCGTTATTGAGCTGGATGATTTGAAAGGCAGAAAAAAACTGTCCAGGTACTCGATTCATTCCCTAATCCACTATTGATTTCTGACAAACGCAGCTATTCTTGCGATTTTTATGTTCTGCAATTACTCAACAATACATTGCCTGCCGTTACCTGGTCTGACTAAAGGGCTATCATGAGAAAAAAGTCCCCTGCCCTTTTCTTACTCTCAATTACCTTAATCTTTTCAAGTATTCTTTTGCAAGCCGCAGTTGATGAAAATAACCCGGAATACTTGTTTCAACAAGCTCAGTTACTCTATCACTCTAAACAATACGAATTGGCATTACCCATTTATGAAAAGCTTGTTCAATTATCCCCGATGGAGTCCAGCTATCATCACATGCTCGGGAAATGCTATGGAAGAATTGCAGAGGAAGGCAGTTGGCTGACAGCCTTGCGCAATGCCCGTAAAACATTGAAGGAATTTAAAATTGCAGTGGAACTGGATGATAGCAATATTCAGGCTTTGCGAGATCTGGAGGAGTTTTATCGCAGAGCCCCTGGATTTCTGGGTGGCAGCAAAGTTAAGGCAAAAAAAATAAGCAAAAAGCTGTCAAATCTGGAATTAGACGAAAAAGGCGAAAATTCATTACCCGCCGTACCGTGACAACTGCTGATTTGAACGCTATGCTACTTTGACCTAAAAAACACTATACTTTCAGTCGTGACATTATTTTGTATTGCGTGAATGGAACCTCCGCCAGTTTATAGACGTCCAAGTCTCATACAATAAATATTAACTATTTTTATGAAAAAAATAACTAGCATCATTTTAGTCTGTATCAGTCTTTTTTTGCCCGCCCTGGCAGAAATACCAACTGTTCCTCTCTCCGAACTAAAACCTGACACTAAACACAAAAAAGCGGCTGAAATGATCACGCGCATCATTGAAAATTATCATTACAAGAAAAAACCACTTGATGATCAACTGTCAAGTCAGATGCTGGATAATTATTTAAAGAGTCTGGACCAAAATCATAGTTTTTTTATCCTTCAGGATATTAAGGAATTTGAGGACTATCGTTATAGACTGGATAACTATCTTGAAAAAACTAATCTATTCCCTGCTTTCGTCATATTTCGCCGCTATCGTCAGCGTATAGACGAACGTGTGCAATATGCGCTTGAATTGCTGAAATCGGATTTTGATTTTTCCCTGAATGAAGAATATCAATTTGATCGTCGTGAATCTGACTGGGCAGAAGACCGACTGACGTTGGATGAGTTATGGCGCAAAAGAATCAAAAATGATTATTTGAGCCTGCTACTGTCCGACAAAGAAGAACCTGATATCAAGGATACCTTGTCAAAACGTTACAAACGATTAAAAACGAGCACCTTCCAGCTTGACGCAAACGATGTATTTCAAACTTATATTAACGCTTACACAACTGCAATTGAGCCACATACTTCCTATTTTTCGCCGCGCACTTCCGAAAATTTTGATATCAGCATGCGATTGTCATTAGAAGGAATCGGTGCCGTATTACGTGGTGATACCGATTACACCCAGGTTCAAAGAATTGTTCCAGGCGGACCTGCAGATTTAAGTGGCCAACTTCATGCCGAAGACAAGATTGTAGGAGTAGGACAAAATAGTGATGGTGAGATTGTCGATGTGATCGGCTGGCGTCTTGATGATGTCGTTGACCTGATTCGAGGTGCCAAAGATACAGAGGTGCGACTGGAGGTGCTTCCGAAATCCAGTGGTCTCGAAGGCCCTAATAAGGTTATCTCAATTATCAGGGATAAAATTAAACTGGAAGAACAAGCTGCGAAATCATCTATTATAGAAATCCCAGAAAGTACCGGTCGTATAGGTGTAATTGATGTCCCCACATTTTATAGCGACTTTGCAGCCCAGGCACGCGGGGACAAAAATTACAAAAGTACCAGTCGTGATGTACGTAAGATATTGGCCGAGCTACAAAATGAAAATATAGATGGAATTATTATTGATCTACGAAGTAATGGTGGAGGTTCTTTGACAGAAGCGCTGGAGTTTACCGGGTTGTTTATTGAAACAGGACCCGTTGTTCAAACCAAAGATTCACGTGGTAGAATAGAAATTAATAATGATCCTGACCCTGGGATTACCTATGCGGGGCCTCTCGCCGTGCTGGTAGATAGAAACAGTGCTTCTGCATCAGAAATATTCGCTGGCGCAATCCAGGATTATCGTCGTGGCATAATTATCGGCGAACCGACTTTCGGCAAGGGTACTGTGCAACAAATAGTCGATCTCAATCGGATAGCCCGAGACTCAAATAACAAGCACGGTCGTTTGAAAACAACTATAGCTCAATTTTTCCGAATTAGCGGTGGAAGTAATCAGCATAAAGGTGTCGTACCAGATATAGTTTTTCCAACAGCCGAAACCGCCCATGATCATGGAGAACGTTCCCTCGACAATGCGCTGCCGTGGGAAAAGATTGAACCAGCCAGCTACTTGTCTGCCAGTGCTCCCGTTGATAGTTTTCATCGAGCCAAGCAGCAATACGAGGTTCGTATCAAATCAAATAAGTTGTTTCAATTGTTACTCGAAAAACAGGCGCTCACTCAGGCTGCCAGTGATAAAAAATCTGTGTCCTTGTTGAAAGACGAACGCGAAAATGAAAGAGAAAAATTGCTGGATACTAAATTGCGACTGGAAAATGAATTTAGAATCGCGCAAGGTTTGGAGCCTCTTGCCAAAGATGAAGAAGCGGATGAAGCGGAGAAAGAAGAACTAAACACTATAGATGTGATTCTGGATGAGACTGCACACATATTATTCGATTTAATTTCACCGGCACACTCCACAGCACAACTTTGATCATCTAAGTTTTAGAGTGCTGAGGAATTTTATTAGTAAGACGCAGTTATTTGCAGGCTAATACAGGTCACGTAAATACTTATTAGACAGTGCAGAAAAAGTGGTGATTTATTATCTTGTTCAAAATTTCTTATGAATAATAAATTTCGTTTATAGATTATAATCCCAACTTCACTTATTCGGCACAATCAAGACAATTGAACACCGGCTTTATATACGATAGTGCATTTTTGAAGCATGATACCGGTATTGGGCATCCGGAATGTCACGATCGGCTATTAGTGACGATGAATCATATCCAGACTCTACCATGGTATAAAAATTTACATCAGCTCAATACCTTGCCCATTGAACAAAAATGGTTAGCGACTACCCATGCCAGCAGCTATATCCATCGGGCTGAAGAGGCATGCAAATCAAACCAGGCATTTCTCGATTCCATGGATGTCACCATTAGTCCTAACTCTTATGATGTCGCCCTACTTGCCGCCGGTGCTCCTCTCATTATCGCTGATGAAATAATTCAGGGAAATATCACTAATGGTTTTGTATTAGCCCGGCCCCCCGGTCATCACGCAGAACGTAAACAAGCAATGGGTTTTTGCCTTTTCAATAACGTCGCTGTCCTGGCCCGCTACCTGCAAAAACATTATGGCATAGAGAAAGTATTAATACTCGATTGGGATGTACATCATGGTAATGGTACACAGCATACCTTTGAGGAAGACCCTTCTGTTTTATATATAAGCACTCATGAATATCCATACTATCCCGGCACAGGGGCGTATAGCGAAACAGGTATAGGTAAGGGAGAAGGGGCAACCCTCAATTGTCCTATGCCCGCCGGTGTTGGATCAAAAGATTACGAAATCGCTTTCAAAGACAAAATTTTGCCGAAAATTGATGGGTTCAAACCAGATTTCATAATTATTTCGGCAGGTTTTGATGCCCATGAAGATGACCCCTTGGGACACATTTTACTGAACACTGATTTTTTTGGCTGGATGACTCAGCGTATGCTTGAAGCGGCAGAAAAACATTGCCAGGGACGAATAGTTTCGGTTTTGGAGGGTGGATACGATTTAACAGCTCTTCCATTGTGTGTGGCAAAACATTTGGGTGCATTATCTAACAATTAGTGAATGCATTTTATATTGACTGTATATTCACCACATCTGTTTTATAATCTCGCCCCAAATTACATTACCGTCATACTTTATTTCTCAATATGCTCGTTACTCTAAAAGCGCTTGGTTGTCGACTCAATGAGGCTGAACTCGAAAGTTGGAGTAATGACTTTCAGTCTCTTGGTTACTCGATCACAAATAAAACAGAAATAGCTGACATAGTTGTTGTCAATACATGTGCTGTCACTCAGGAAGCTGTTAAAAAGTCACGTCAATTGATTCGTAAATCTCATCGGATTAATCCAAAAGCAAAACTTATAGTCAGCGGTTGCTATTCCAGTCTCAATCCTGAAATCACAAACGAAATAGAAACGATTGATTTGGTAGTAGCTAACAAGAACAAGGATAAACTTGCGCAAATTGTAAATGACGAAATAAACCTGGAAGCGATGCCCAGCATAGCTACAGAGCCTGGGGAATCTGCTTTATTCGCCCGCGGGCGTAATCGGGCTTTTATAAAAGTACAGGATGGATGTCGCTATCGATGCACCTTTTGTATTGTAACAATCGCTCGGGGTGATGAACGCAGCAAAGCTGTGAGCGACATCGTTAATGAAATTAATACTCTGCATCAACAAGGAATACAGGAAGCCATACTAACGGGTGTTCATATTGGCGGTTATGGCAGTGATATCGAAAGTAATTTATACACCTTGATTAAAACCATACTGGCTGAGACAGATATACCCCGGCTTCGTCTTGGTTCTGTTGAACCCTGGGATCTTGGTGAGAATTTTTTCGAACTTTTTGCCAACCCTCGTTTTATGCCTCACCTCCATCTACCTCTGCAAAGTGGTAGTGATTCAGTTTTACGTCGAATGGCAAGGCGTTGCAAAACTGATGATTTTAGCCGGCTATTAATAAAGGCTTGCTCCTCTATTGCAGATTTTAATGTGACCACAGATATTATTGTCGGTTTTCCGGGAGAAAGTGACGAAGAGTGGGAAGAAAATCTCACATTTGTTGAGAGTTGTAAGTTCTCTCATATTCATATTTTCCCTTATTCTCCCCGCCAGGGAACTCGAGCGGCAAGCATGCCGGATCAGCTGGATCTGATCACAAAAAAAACGCGAACCCGACAATTGCACCAGCTCGCTAATGAAATGAGAATTGAAATACTTAAGAAATACGTTGGTCGCGACTTTCCAGTTCTATTCGAAAATCATATAAAACAAACAGAAGATGGCAGGCAAAGCTATTTCGCTTATACACCCAACTACCTCAAAGTGAAATATGTTTGGAATGAAGAATTATCGTTAAAGAACCAGATTCATCATGTAAAACTAAGCGGCTACGATGAGCAGGCATCACATATGCTAGCTACATCATTTGCATAATCAAATAATACTTCACAATAAAGCGATAATACGCTTCTAATTTTCTTTAGTTTTTGACGTAATCAGAATTTTTTCAATTTCATTAAGATCTTCATGCATTGCAGTTGTTTTTTTTAACTCAATATAAATCTCTTCTTCTTCGAAATAGGCACCTAACATCGCCGGATTTTTAAGATAAGCATATGCCTGCCGCATATTATTACTAACTAATGCAGCCTGCTCTTTCGGCAGTTCCATACCCCACATCTTTGACTTAAGTAAATTTGCCCGGGATTTTAAATGCTTTCGCGACATTTCAAGTTTTACATATGCTTCTTGCATATTAATACGTCGGTTTTCATTGTTTGATTCTGTACCCAAGATATTCTCATCCTGATCCAGGCCATTATTAGTAAACCCTGATTTTTCTTCATTCAGATGGGATTGTTGCAAAGACTTACCCGCCTGATTTTCTACTTCACCAGATGGAGCCAATATCAGGTAACTAATCACTAGTACCAGGATAAGTAAAGAAACCGTTATTACTGGAATTTTCATGTTTATACCAAGCTCGCTGTCGCCGGAAAATTATTTATGCATTTGTTTAGACAAATTATAGCTATATCCATGCACAAGCAAAATGTTGTCAACCAGTTTCCATTAAGAACGTTATAAATAATCAGGAATATAACTAAAGAGGAATATGTATGAAATTCAAAGCTTATATAAAGTACTGTCTTGTTTATGATGTTGTCATCTTGAGTGTCATCGGAACAATTAGTTTTTGTCTGCTCATCATATGACAAAAGGTCAATTGACCAGCAAAAAATTAATATCTACAAGGTCTGCTTCATCCTCAGTCATTATTTCATTCTTACAAAATCTCAATGACTGATCTTTTTGACCAGCTTTTGATGTTTTTAATATACGAGTAAGAGTTTTAAATCTTGCTGAGATATGGGAAAAATCATCTTCGAAATCTCTGACAAAATAATATTTGTACTTATATTTCAATATGTTATAAATATAATGTAATTTTAGATCTCATATTTATTACATTATAAAGCCACTATAACTAACGGATTTATATAATATTTTACTTGATTTAAATTAATATGTGTTCTAAAAGTAATACTGACTCTGATAATAACAAGGTAATTATCCATGGGAAGTCAAAGACTTAAGCAGCATAAGAATAAATTCACAAAACAGAAAACCGCCCTTCCCCATGCCATCGCAGGTAGGTCGACGCTGATTAGAGACGAACAAACCGGCTTCATTCATCACCCGGCCGGCTTTCCAATTGAATGTAAACGGCTCTGGTTTGGAGATCCGGACAAAACTGCGGAGCCTGGACAAAGCGATATAGGCTTGATCTTTGACTCTGAGAAATACATCAAACCCGGGGTAACAATTGAGGTTACGATTCCATTACGTAATGATTTTGAAAAATTTCGCGGCAAAGTAGTGCTTGTTCGTCACAACGGAGACTATTACGAAATAGGTATCTGGTTGCGACGTCATTCCGATGCCAGTCGAGCACGCATCGTTGAACAAATATGTCACATTGAATCTTATCTAAAAGACAAGAAATTCAGAGAAGGCCCTTATGTAATTAATCGAGAACGGGCTGCCGAAGAATGGATCACTAAATACGCCAGTAGCGTTCCAAGCTTGTAGACACCAGTTCTAGCGATTGAGTAGTAATTAATCGACTTCGGAAAAGTTCACACCTGTACCACCCAGTCCGCAATAACCTGCCGGGTTCTTTGCCAGATACTGTTGATGGTAATCTTCAGCATAGTAAAATACAGGCGCTTCTAAAATTTCCGTGGTGATTCCTGTAAAACCTTCCTCATTTAATCTCAGCTGATACTCTTCACGGGAAATACCAGCCAGACGCATTTGTTCTGCATCATGCACATAAATACCTGAACGATATTGTGTGCCTACATCGTTTCCCTGTTGCATTCCCTGGGTTGGATTATGTGACTGCCAAAAATACTTGAGCAATTGTTCATAAGGGATGATATCTGGGTCATATATCACCAACACAACTTCATTATGACCGGTTTGGCCCGTGCAGACTTCCTCATAAGTCGGGTTCCTGGTATAGCC
>JABHFC010000078.1 GCA_018676275.1 Gammaproteobacteria bacterium
GGGGAAGGCGATCCTGAAAAGATCGTGGAAGCCGCTAAGCTTGCTGGTTGTCATGACATGATCCTGCATTTCCCCAATGGTTATGAGACATCTATTGGTGAAAGTGGTGCTTCCTTGTCAGGTGGAGAACGTCAACGCATTGCTCTGGCTCGATCCCTGTATGGTAATCCCCGGTTTGTGGTGCTGGATGAGCCCAATGCTAATCTGGATGCAATGGGTGAAGAAGCATTGTTAAGTGCCGTAAAAAATCTAAAGGAGAAAGGTGTTACGTTAGTGATGATTGGTCATCGGCCAAATGTCATACAACACGTTGATAAGATTTTGGTACTTCGTCAGGGACAGGTACAGGATTTCGGCGCAAGAGAAGAAGTGTTGGCAAGGTTGACGGAAAATGCAAAAAAAGCAAACGTTACCGGAATAAAACGTCTTGGCTAATAATATTCATACACAAACTTCTTCTCCATCTCCTGAATCAGTTGATGATGGTCTAGGCATTAAGGTGCCTGTGACAATCGGTATATTTATTATTATTTTATTTTTTGGCGTATTTGGCGTTTGGGCCACGATTGCACCTTTGGAGAGTGCAGCCATCGCGAGAGGTGTCGTTTCCGTGGATGGCCAACGTAAGACGATTCAACATCTGGAAGGCGGCATTATTGGTGTCATTAATATCCAGGAAGGTCAGGCAGTCAAAGCAGGAGATACCTTAATCCTTTTGGATGAAACACAACCACGCGCCAATCTTGAATTACTGAAAGGTCGCTTTCTGGCGATGTTGGCACTGGAGGCAAGATTGCTGGCTGAACGTGATAATAAAGAAAGCATTGAGTTTCCTGACGAATTAATCAGACAACAACAAAACGAAGATGTTGCTGACATTATAAAGAGTCAGGTCAATATTTTTAATGCCCGCCGTCAGGCACTGCTTGGCCAAATTTCAATTAACGAACAGCGGATCAAACAATTTGAAGAAGAGATTTATGGTTTTAACGGTTTAAACCAGGCACAAGATGAACAACTCGAATTAGCGAATGATGAGATAGATAGTAATAGAAAGTTATATGAGAAGGGATTGACCGGTAAAGCAAGATTAAGAGGACTTCAACGTGAAACGGCGAAGCTTACCGGGGAACGCAGCCAGAATCAGGCGGCAATAGCTAGAGGCAGACAAAATATTGATGAAGTTCGCTTGCAGATAACAGAGCTAAAAACCAACGCTCTAAACGAAGCTGTGCAGGGACTGGGCAAGGCGCAGGGCAATTTATATGATTTGATCGAGAAGGTACGAGCAGCAGAGGATGTATTAACTCGAACGGTTATTAGAGCACCCGTTGCAGGCACAATAGTAAACTTACAAGTACATACCATAGGCGGCGTAATCTCTCCCGGCCAGGACTTGATGGATATTGTACCGGTGGGTGGTCGCTTGATAGTAGAGGCTCGTGTTGATCCAAATGATATTGATGTAATAAAGACCGGTCTTAAAGCACAAGTTCGCCTTACTGCTTTTAATCAACGACAAATTCAACCCATCGAAGGCAGGGTGATCACAGTTTCTGCAGACCATATTAAGGATGAACGCACTGGAATAGATTATTTTTTGGCCCGTGTGGAATTGACTGAGGAGATTGATGAAGGGATAGAACTGTATCCGGGGATGCAGGCGGAAGTCATGATAGTTACGGGTGCCCGTACGACATTAGATTATTTGGCAAGACCAATTACACAGAGTCTTAACAGGGCATTTAGGGAGAAGTAGATTGATGTGCATCAATGTTAGACAAACATTTCTTTACCACAGCACTTACTTGTAATTAAGGGAATCTGTTATGACAACTCCAGTATCAAACTCAGTTACTCTAACAGGCGATCCCAATGTCGATCGTTTAATTCAAGGCAGTTCTTGGAGTTTTTCTGATAACAATGTTTTGACTTATAGCCTTCATAATTTGGTGGAAAATAGTATATGGTCACAAACTGAAATTAATGCATTAGCAAAAGCATTTGATACTTGGGAAGCGGTAACAAATATAAATTTTGTAAGGGTCGATGGGGCTCCAAACGGTTTCCCTGAAAATTCGACAGCCGATATAGCTGTTTCTTTTACAGGCTTCGCGCTTGCTGAAATAGTTGATCCTGGGACTTTAGGGCTTGGGGTTTTTCCTGATCCTACATTTATCGATAACTCGTTTTTACCTTTTCTTTCTTCCCCTGATATTTTTGATTCAAGTCTTACTAGGGTTGATTATCCAAAACCTGAGGGAGATATTTTCATTGATGATTTTAATAATACTTATTGGTTTAATACTCTAAATAGAGGTGGAGAAGGTTTCAATACTCTAATACATGAGATTGGACATACACTTGGATTAACTCATCCTGATGATGATGGAAATAGTTCTAATCAGTTATTTACAACAATGAGTTATAACGACATCTCAGATTATTTAGGGATCGAATATTTCCCAGATATTGGAAAAGCAGCCACCCCAATGCCCTATGACATTTTGGCGATACAGCACATATATGGACCAAACATGTCATACCACACAGGCAACGATAGCTATGTATTATTTGATGATGGTGTGCTTCAAACAATCTGGGATGCAGGAGGCATAGATACCATTGATGCATCAAATGTTATCAATTTTGTAGATTCAGTTTACCTGGATTTGAACGAAAATGGATATTCATGGACTGGACAATATTCATGGACAGCTATCGCCTTTAACGTCACGATTGAAAATGCGATTGGAAGCCAGTATGACGATACGATTATTGGCAACAATGCAAACAACACTATTAACAGCGGCAGTGGAAATGACACGCTGTATGGAGGCGGTGGTAACGACACCTTGAGTGGAGGCAGCGGCACGGGTAGTGATGTGCTTGATGGTGGCTTGGGTAATGACACGCTGTACGGCGGAGGTGGTGTGGACATCCTGACCGGTGGCGATGGCAAAGACACCCTGTTTGGCGGTGATGGTGTGGACACGCTGGATGGTGGCGGGGGTAATGATACTTTAAGTGGTGGAGCGGACACCGCCGCTGACTTGCTAAACGGCGACGCGGGGAACGACCTGCTCTA
>JABHFC010000079.1 GCA_018676275.1 Gammaproteobacteria bacterium
AAAAGTCCTGTTTGCCCTATTTGAATATCGGCAATTCGATTTTCCTTTATCTTCAAATCAATTCGATAATCGTCAAGAGGGGATATCTCGAAAAGCAAATCACCCTGAGAGACAGTACCGCCAAGTCTTTGACTAAGATCTCCACTTACCACTGTGCCGTCAAACGGTGCCTCTAATGAGGCACGTTCAATTCTTTTTTCTACCAGTTCTAACTGTATTTCTGCCTGGTCCAATTGTGCCGAAATAACATTCAAGCCAGCTCTGTCTCTATCAGCTAAGGCTTCCTGTCGCTGCCGCTTCAGTTTCTCTATCTGACTTACCCATTTCAATTTTTCAAGCGTGAAATCCCGAATATCCAGAGTAACCAGAACCTCATTTTCAACAACACGATCACCCGCCCTTGCGTGAGTTGAATCTATATAGCCATCATAAGGTGCAACGACAGCGCGTAACATTTCTCCTTTTAAATTGGCATCGGCGGACAAATTGTAGGTAGATTTTGCTGTATAAAAAAATGTAGCTATCGCAATTAGTAAGATTATTGAGCATTTCAGTAATAGATGGTCTGGACCAAATACTTTTACCATCTGGTTTTTTATCGAATCAATTACTTTGAATATTATTAAGCGATTGTTTTCTCTTTTCTCAATTAAAGCGCTTACAGATATTGCGCAAATACTTTCGCAATAATCCAGCTCTTCCCTGCTAAATGGTTTATTCAACTCTCGCTCCAGCGTAATAGCACCGACAGCCTCCTGCTCAACAAATAGTGGTATTGTTAGAATGCTATTTTCACTCTCCTGATCAACAAGAGATTGATGAGCCAAAGTGATATCATTCTCGCTATTCTCCAAACTTGGAATAGAAATCGGTTTTAACTGATCCACTGCTTCTTCCATGGCGGCCTCAATTGCGAGAATCAAGTTCATACGTTTGCCAAACGTAGCACTATGAGATATTTGCTGAATCTTGATAGTCTTATTTTTGACTAAGCCCAGACTAACCCTGTCACAAACAAACATGACAGAAAGCTCACTTACTAATCTTAGTATCCCTGCATCTGCCGTTTTCTCAGCCAGGATTTTTGCGAGAATATCAACACTCGAACTTAGTTTTGCCTTAATCAAGCCATTGCTGTTAGCCAATGTCCTTTTTTCATCCAGCTCAATCCATGCACATCCCCACTGCAATTGTTGCATCGAATACTTGAGGGTTTTATTGTCAGAAACTTTCGCTATTACTGCAATAATCGCAGAGACTTTTTTGTCAATTGCAATTGGGTAGGCAAGAGCGTAGGCAGTTTTATTTTTTTCTACCTGCATATCGAGCTTTGTCATCAATCCACACTCCTGCTCAATGGCCTCTTCTATCAGCTCTGTTACTAAACTCATGTCATTGCCAGTATCTGGCCAGAGTGATATTGGCTGATACATTTCAGAACCTTCCACGGGCTTGAGCAGGACTCCAAAACAGGCACCGGCAACAAAACTACATTGCATAGCAAGCCATTGATCAAAATATTCCTTGCCCGAGAGCTCGGAAAGATTTTGATAGGATGTGGCTATGGAAGCCGAATCAGTAATTTGATCCTGAGAGAGCGACATACCTTGTTATAGTCTGGAATATAGATGTAGGTAAATACTACGATTCTGCGGAAAACACAAGTTATTGATTAATTTAAATTATTTAGAAATTCGTATCATTCCAACGAAGATACTTATGTTTACGCTTTATAGTTCCACATCAGCCAAATCGAGTTTGTTGTCGCTTCGAACCGTCTGGCCAATTGCCTCAAAACTCTTCAGTCCTTAACGGCTGACGCGACCAACTAAACTTTATTTCTTGGATGTCTTTTTCTTCGAGCTGGTTTTTTTACTTACCGGAGGCTTCCTGGTTGCGGGCTTATTTTTGGCTTCAGGTTTTTTCGAATTAGCACTCTTTTCTGTCGTTTTAGCAGAAGAAGTATCACCGCCACCCATCTTTTCAAGCATCCTGGAGAAATTCATTAGTGATTGAATATGAACATATATCAATTCCAGTTCATCGGTCGCAGCCAACTGTTCCAGTTGCTCACCACTAAGCTTTTTAATTTTATCGCGATTCACTGCCATAAACCCGGTCAGATTACCCGGTTCACCATCCAGCGTTGTGAACTGAGCTGTCATGGGTTCAAGTAAATCCATCTCTTTCAATCTTGAACAAAAAGCTTCGGTGCGTTTATAACTGAGCTGATATTCCTGCAAAAACTCAAGCACGTTTTTTAAATACTGTGTGCGTTCGCCTTCAGCATCAAATAAGCGCTCTCCCCTGCCGTCTCGATTACAACCAGGAAAATCTTCATCGATACAAAGCGTAAACGTTTTACCATCATCAGAGCTGGAAAAAACAAATGGATAGCGTCGGAAAAAAGCAGGCACATAACGGATTGTCCACTGACCTGCATCATCAACTTGCAGGTTTTGCCCATCCTGAAAACCCATCAACATCACCGGCATAACATTTTCATCGTTACCAGTGAAAACAATCGCACATTCCTGGCCTACATTAGGAAATTCAGCCGCCATAATCGGCACAGAATTAATATCCTTGGCGAAGTTATAGTCTTCTCCAACCTTGACCGACAGGTCCCCGTGTTTTCCGGGTGTAATAGCCTCGACCTTTTCATAAATAAGTAATTGTTTTGTCACGAAATCTCCTTACTAAACACTGTTTAGATTTAATTATTATTGTTTCATACAAAGGGTTTTCTTTAAATAAAATACCCTCATTGACGATAAATGAAAAGTTCAAAGTATAGTTGATTGATTAGCTACGCAATCAATTCAGATACTGACCCAAAACAAAAGCAAAGCACCACCGATATAACCGGATTCGGAAAGCCTTGTCTGCTACTCAAATTAGTTGTTGTATTTATATTATTTTAAAAATTCAGATTATCCCAGCGAACAAATCGACGCTTATTTTTTTGCTCACCGACTTCACTCAAATCTACACGATTATTACTTCGTTGCACTGCGCCTTGTGCACCAATCACACCCC